>JAGLEK010000491.1 GCA_023145125.1 Bacteroidales bacterium
CTTGGCATTGCCATCCTTTCAACTTCCAAAGGTGTGATGACCGATAAAGAAGCCAGGGATGAAAAGGTTGGCGGTGAAGTTTTATGTTACGTAAGTTAATACAGGAGTAAAAGATATGTCACGTATAGGAAAATTACCCATCACTGTTCCGGAAGGTGTTGAGCTCAACATCTCAGACGATAATGTGGTGACCGTGAAAGGTAAACTCGGAGAACTGCAACAGCAGATCAATAAGGATATGGTCCTGAAGGTAGAAGACGGCAAACTGACCATTGTAAGGCCCAGTGATTCAAAAGATCACAAGGCACTACACGGCCTTAGCAGGGCTTTGGTAAATAACATGGTTATTGGAGTTTCTGAAGGTTATACGATCATACAGGAACTTGTTGGTGTAGGGTATAAAGCTAATGCCAAAGGACAGGTTCTGGAATTGGCACTGGGATATTCTCACAGTATCTTTCTGGAGCTCCCACAGGAGGTCTCGATAGAAACTGTTACTGAAAGGGGGAAGAACCCTACCATCACATTGAAATCACACGACAAACAGCTTATCGGCCAGGTCGCAGCCAAGATCAGGTCATTCCGTAAGCCCGAACCATATAAGGGTAAAGGTATCCTGTTCCAGGGCGAGCAGATCAGGAGAAAAGCCGGTAAAGCAGCTGCAGAATAATATTTAGCTAAGAATATATAAAATCCTGAAAGGATGAAGAAGATAAAAGACAGGAAAGAGTACAGAAGGTACAGGATCAAAATGCGGATCAGAAATTCCATCACTCCCGGAACTGCAAGCCTCCCAAGGTTTACTGTTTTCAGAAGTAACAAAGGAATCTATGCCCAGTTGATCGACGATGCAGAGGGGAAAACCCTTGTTTCTGCATCATCCCGTGAAAAAGGGATCGTTGAAAAAAAGGTACCCAAGATCGAGCAGGCCAAACTGGTTGGACAGTTGATCGCGGAAAAAGCAAAAGAAGCAGGAATCCAGCAGGTTATTTTCGACAGGAACGGATACCTCTATCATGGAAGAATTAAATCATTGGCAGAAGCTGCCAGAGAAGCCGGACTTAAATTTTAATTGATTATGTCAAACGTTAACGTTAAAAGAGTAAAATCAAGCGAGATCGAGTTTAAAGACAGGCTCGTCAGCATACAGCGTGTTACCAAGGTCACCAAAGGTGGCAGGACTTTTAGTTTTTCAGCCATTGTGGTAGTTGGAAACGAGAACGGTGTTGTAGGCCATGGCCTCGGTAAGGCAAAAGAAGTAACTTCTGCCATTGCCAAAGGCATTGATGATGCCAAGAAAAACCTCGTCAAGGTACCGGTGCTCAAGGGAACCATCCCTCACGAACAAACCGGAAGATACAGTGGTGCACAGGTTTTCATCAAGCCGGCTGCTCCGGGTACCGGTGTAATTGCCGGTGGTGCGATGCGTGCCGTACTCGAAAGCGTAGGTATTAAAGATGTGCTCGCGAAATCAAAAGGATCATCAAACCCTCACTCTGTGGTAAAAGCAACCATCGACGCACTCGTAAAGCTCCGGGATGCCCATACCATAGCAGAACTCAGAGGAATTGATGTTAACAAGGTGTTCAACGGCTAATAATGTTTCTGTAAAGCAATTTGTAAGCGCAATGAAAAAACTCAGAATAAAACAGGTAAGAAGCGGCATTGGAAGGCCGGAACGCCAGAAAAGGACGCTCACAGCCCTGGGATTTAAGAGATTAAACCAAACTATCGAAGTGGAAGTTTCTCCTCAGGTCCAGGGAATGATCAATAAGGTATTGCACCTGATTGAAATTGTAGAAGATAAAAAATAACAGCATAAACAGATAAAAAATGGATTTAAGTAATCTTAAACCGGCCAAAGGTTCAACAAAGAACAGAAAGCGTATTGCCCGCGGTCAAGGCTCTGGCAAAGGTGGCACTTCCACACGTGGCCATAAAGGCGCAAAATCCAGGTCAGGATATAGCAGAAAGCCAGGATTTGAAGGCGGACAAATGCCATTGTACCGGCGTGTGCCTAAATTCGGGTTCAAGAATATCAACAGGGTGGAATACCACGGTATCAATATAGACACCCTTCAGAAACTGGCCGAGGATAAAAAGCTTAAAAGTATTGATCAGAAGGTGCTCGTCGATAACGGACTGGCTTCCAAGAAAGATCTCATTAAGATCCTCGGACGTGGAGAACTCAGCATGAAGCTTGAAGTAAAAGCACATGCATTTTCTGAAAAAGCAATCAGTGCAATTGAAGCCCAGGGTGGCGTTGCCATAAAACTTTAACTTTAATGAAAAGGTTAATACAAACAATACGAAATATTTATAAGATAGAGGAACTCAGGAACCGGATCCTTTATACCATTGGTATTATCCTGATCTATCGCCTGGGCTCGTTTGTTGTGCTCCCCGGTGTGAACCCCTCTGAGCTTGCCGGCCTGCAGGATCAAACCAGCTCAGGCCTGATGGGCCTGCTGAATATGTTCTCGGGAGGCGCCTTCTCCAATGCATCAATATTTGCGCTCGGTATCATGCCGTATATCTCCGCTTCTATTGTTGTGCAGCTGCTGGGTATG
Source organism: Bacteroidales bacterium (assembly GCA_023145125.1). Classification (GTDB taxonomy): domain Bacteria; phylum Bacteroidota; class Bacteroidia; order Bacteroidales; family B18-G4; genus B18-G4. The sequence goes on from JAGLEK010000491.1 coordinate 2,571, forward strand.
GCTATTCCATACTTTCAGAAACTGCAGAAGGAAGGAGAAAGCGGAAGAAAGAAGATCAACCAGATCACTCGTTACCTTACCATCCTGATCACCGGTTTCCAGGCACAGGCATATATTGCCAACCTGGTGAGCCAGCTGAGAAATCCTGACGGAAGTATCACAGCGATCATGCCCTTCGACGGTACCGCTGTGTCGCCATTCTTCTGGGTGTCGTCAACAGTGATACTGATATCAGGGACCATGTTCGTGATGTGGCTGGGTGAAAGGATCACCGATAAAGGTATCGGAAACGGTATTTCACTGATCATTATGATCGGGATCATTGCCCGCCTGCCCTTTGCATTGGTCGGGGAATTTATTTCCCGTCTTGAAGAGCAAGGTGGAGGACTGGTGTATTTCATCATTGAGATCGCAATACTGGTATTCGTTATCCTGCTTACCATTCTACTGGTACAGGGAACACGGCGGATCCCGGTCCAATATGCCAAACGGATCGTTGGTAATAAACAATATGGCGGAGTACGCCAGTATATCCCACTGAAAGTGAATGCTGCCGGTGTAATGCCTATCATCTTCGCGCAGGCTATCATGTTCCTGCCCCTCACGGTGGCCGGGTTTACAAACACTGATATGTCAGGTTTTATTTCCGCATTTTCCAACATCAACGGGTTCTGGTACAACATGGTATTCTTCTTTATGATCCTGTTGTTCACATATTTCTATACAGCGATTACGATCAACCCCAGCCAGATGGCTGAAGATATGAAAAAGAACGGGGGCTTTATTCCCGGTGTAAAACCGGGTCGAAAAACCGCCGAATTTATTGATAATGTAATGTCGAAGATCACACTCCCGGGATCTATGTTTCTGGGGCTGGTGGCCATCATGCCTGCACTTGTGGTGCAGATCGGGGTGAACCAGCAGTTTGCACAGTTCTACGGAGGGACTTCATTGCTCATCCTCGTAGGTGTAGTGCTGGATACACTCCAGCAAGTTGAAAGCCACCTGCTGATGAGGCATTACGACGGGCTGACAAAATCAGGCCGTATCAAAGGAAGGTCTTCATTTAGTATGTAACGCCAATACACCGGTAAATGATACATATAAAGACCGAAGAGGAAATTGAATTATTAAGAGAGAGTTCTTTACTTGTTGGTAAAACACTTGCTGAGGTTGCGAAACTTATACGGCCCGGCCTTGCAACCATCGTGCTTGACAATATGGCAGAAGAGTTTATAAGGGATCACGATGCAGAACCGGGTTTTAAAGGGTATAATGGTTTTCCATATACACTTTGTATCTCAGTGAATGAGCAGGTGGTGCACGGGTTTCCAGGGCATCAGCCCTTGCTCGAAGGGGATATCGTTTCCATCGATTGCGGTGTTTTTAAAAACGGTTTTTTCGGTGATTCCGCCTATACCTTTGCCGTTGGAGAGATCGATGATGACGTAAGGCTGCTGATGGACAGGACCAAAGAATCCTTAAATAAAGCCATTGAGGTAGCGGTAGAAGGAAAGCGGATCGGCGATATTGGCCATGCAGTACAGTCCTACGTCGAACAATACGGATATTCCGTGGTGAGAGACCTTGTAGGGCATGGCCTGGGAAGGCAACTGCATGAAAAACCTGAAGTGCCAAATTATGGCAAACGCGGAACAGGCATAAAACTTCAGGAAGGCATGGTGCTGGCAATAGAACCGATGATAAACCTGGGAAAAAGGCATGTGGTGCAACTGAGGGATGGATGGACGATACAAACAGCAGATAAGAGCCCGTCAGCTCACTATGAGCACGATGTCGTGATAAGAAAGGAAAAAGCCGAGGTATTGTCAACATTTGAATATATAGAAGAAGTGATCAACTCAAAATAAAATAAATGGCTAAACAACCATCCATAGAACAAGATGGCACTGTCATCGAATCATTAGGCAACGCCATGTTCAGGGTAGAACTGGAAAACGGGCACGTGATCATTGCTCATATTTCCGGTAAAATGCGGATGCATTATATAAAGATTTTACCGGGTGACAGGGTAAAGCTGGAAATGTCACCATACGATTTAACAAAAGGAAGAATTACGTTCAGATATAAATAGAAAACATTAAAAATGAAAACCAGAGCATCAATAAAAAAACGGTCACCTGAATGTAAGATCGTTAGGCGCAAGGGACGCTTGTATCTTATCAACAAGAAGAACCCTAAATTTAAACAAAGACAAGGATAATTTTAAAACTATAAACTATCAGATATGGCTAGGATATCAGGTGTCGATATACCGGACAACAAGAGGGGTGAGATCAGTCTCACATATATTTTTGGCATAGGCAGGAGCAATGCCCAAAAGATCCTTACGGAAGCAGGAATCGACTGGAGCAAAAAAGTTGAAGACTGGGATGATGATGAGCAGAACAAGGTTCGTACCATTATCAGTGAAAAACACAAAGTAGAAGGTTCACTCAGGTCAGAAACACAGATGAACATCAAAAGACTGATGGACATCGGGACTTATCGTGGCATTCGTCATCGTATCGGGCTTCCGCTACGCGGTCAGAGTACCAAGAACAATGCCCGTACACGTAAAGGACGTAAGAAAACCGTTGCCAACAAAAAAGTGGCACCGAAAGGTTAATATAAAACAGGAAACAGGATTATTATTCTGCTGAAATAAAGAAAAACTATGGCTAAATCAACCAGAAGTAAGAAGAGGGTGGTCAAGGTTGAACCCACGGGAATGGCATACATCAGTGCTTCATTCAATAACATCATCATTTCGCTGACCAACAATGCAGGACAGGTGATTTCCTGGTCTTCATCGGGAAAGATGGGATTCAGGGGATCAAAAAAGAATACACCTTATGCTGCTCAACTTGCAGCTGAAGACTGTGCCAAAGTTGCCTACGACGCAGGTTTGCGCAAGGTAAAGGTACATGTAAAAGGGCCCGGATCAGGCAGGGAATCAGCCATCAGGACGCTGCACTCCATGGGAATTGAGGTAACCGAGATCAAAGACGTTACTCCAATGCCACATAATGGATGCAGGCCCCCGAAAAGAAGAAGAGTATAATTATTTAACACAATAAGAGAATATTATGGCCAGGTACACAGGACCAAAATCAAAGATTGCCAGGAAATTCAAAGACCCGATCTTTGGACCGGACAAAGCGCTTGACAGAAAACCATATCCCCCGGGACATCATGGTAATAACAGGCGAAGAAGGAAAGAATCCGAATACGGGATTCAGCTCCAGGAAAAACAAAAAGCAAAATATACATATGGTATCCTTGAAAGACAGTTCAGGAATACCTTTAAGAGAGCTACAAAGAAAAAAGGGATCACAGGTGAAATCCTGCTTCAGCTTATTGAAGCCAGGCTTGACAATATCGTTTACAGGCTGGGCATAGCCCCGACACGCAGAGCTGCCAGGCAGCTGGTTTCTCACAGGCATATACTCGTGAACGGAACAATTGCAAATATCCCTTCTTATGATATTAAACCGGGAGATGTGATAGGTGTCAGGGAAAAATCAAAATCACTGGAGGCTATCACCGTTTCAATCTCAGGCCGTACCGACAGCTTTGGATGGCTTGAATGGGATGATGAAAATATGGCAGGTAAGTTTATTAACTACCCCACCAGGGAAGAGATTCCGGAAAACATCAGGGAACAACTCATCGTGGAATTGTACTCTAAGTAATAAACCATTTGTCCTCAATAAGTGATTATTTAATATACAGCATATTATGGCAATATTAGCATTTCAAAAACCAGACAAGGTAATCATGATCGAAGCAGATGAGTTCAAAGGCATCTTTGAATTTCGTCCGCTGGAGCCGGGATTCGGCGTTACCATCGGGAATACCCTCAGAAGGATACTGTTATCGTCCCTTGAAGGATACGCCATCACCTCTTTGCGGATCGACGGTGTAGTCCAGGAATTCGCAACAATACGCGGAGTGGTCGAAGACGTTTCCCAGATCATCCTGAACCTCAAAAAGATCAGGTTCAAGAAACAAATCGACACCGAAACCAGCGAAAAGATCCATATCGTAATTGGCGACCAGGAGGTGTTTAAAGCCGGCGATATCAATAAATTCCTGTCGGTGTTCCAGGTATTGAACCCCGATGAGGTAGTCTGTCATATGGACAGCAGCGTTAAGCTCTCTATGGAGCTGACCATTGATAAAGGCAGAGGCTATGTTCCTGCAGAAGAGAACAAATCCATTAATGCTACTGTTGATACCATCGCCATCGACTCTATCCATACTCCGATCAAAAATGTAAAATATCACATCGAAAACTGGAGGGTTGAACAGAAAACCGATTACGAAAAACTCGTATTGGAGATCGATACCGATGGTTCTATCCACCCGAAAGAAGCATTGAAAGAAGCTGCCACGATCCTGATCCATCACTTCATGCTGTTCTCAGATGAAAAAATAACACTGGATTCGGAAGAAAAAGCAGTAACAGAAGAGTTCGACGAAAACTCACTACATATTCGTCAGTTATTGAAAACCAAGCTTGTTGACATGGACCTGTCGGTAAGGGCATTAAACTGCCTTAAAGCAGCTGATGTTGAGTCACTTGGCGACCTGGTAACCTTTAACAAGAACGACCTGCTTAAATTCAGGAATTTTGGGAAAAAATCACTGACCGAACTCGAAGAGCTGGTCAAATCCAAAGGCCTTGAATTTGGCATGAACATTTCAAAGTACAAATTAGATAAGGAATAATTGCAATGAGACACGGTAAAAGATTCAATCACTTAAGCAGAACGAGTGCTCACAGAAAAGCAATGCTCGCCAACATGGCAAGCTCGCTTATCATTCACAAGCGTATCAAGACAACTGTTGCCAAAGCAAAAGCTTTGAGAACGTATATCGAACCGCTCATCACCAAGTCAAAGACAGACTCTACCCACTCCAGAAGGGTTGTATTCAGCTATCTTAATGATAAGGATGCTGTTACCGAACTCTTCAGGGAAATATCTGTAAAGGTTGCCGACCGCCCGGGTGGTTATACCCGGATCATCAAGATTGGAGCCAGGATGGGTGATAACGCCGAGATGGCCCTTATCGAACTGGTCGACTATAATGAAAACCTCCTCGATGCCAAGGCCAAAGGCCCGAAGAAAACTCGCAGGAGAAGAGGTGGCAAGAAACAGGAAGAAGGAGCAGAAGTTGCTGAACAAGCTGTTGAAACTGCTGAAGAAGCTGTGGAAGATGCAAGTGAGGAAGAAAAAGAAGGAGCTGCGGCCGAAACCACTGAAGAGGTAAAGGAAGAAGCTGAAGCTGAAGAAGTGAAGATAGAAGAAGTGAAAGAAGAGCCTAAAGAAGAGGTTAAAGAGGAACCCAAGGCTGAGGAAGTGAAGATAGAAGAAGTAAAGGAAGAAGAAGTGAAGCCCACCTCCGCTGAAGCTACGGTGGACAAGGAAGCTGTAGCTGAAGTAAAAGAAGAACCTGAGGAAGAAGAAAAACCCGCCTCAGATGAAGCTCCGGAAGACGAAGAGAAAAAAGACAAGAAGGAATAGGAAAGTTCCTTACAAAATATCAAAGGATAGGGTTTCGATTAACTTTATCCTTTTTTTATCTCAAAATATTAATAAACCAGAAAATATTCGATTATGAGCTCAATGATAGCCAATATCCATGCACGTCAGATCCTGGATTCACGTGGGAATCCCACCATTGAAGTTGATGTTTATTCCAATACCGGCATAGTAGCCAGGGCAGCCGTTCCTTCGGGTGCATCTACCGGTGTGCACGAAGCGACCGAGCTACGCGACAATGACAAAGGCACATACCTTGGAAAAGGTGTTTTGAAAGCCGTTGAAAATGTCAATAATATCCTGTCCGAAGAACTTCAGGGTTACTATGTGACCGACCAGCGTGATATCGATCAACGCATGATCGAGATCGATGGAACAGCCAATAAGGAAAAGCTTGGTGCCAATGCCATCCTTGGTGTTTCTCTTGCCGTTGCCCATGCTGGCGCACAGGAAACCGGGCAGTTTTTGTTTCGTTATATCGGTGGCCCGAACGCCCATGTTCTACCTGTTCCCATGATGAATATCCTCAATGGGGGATCACATGCAGATAACAGCATCGATTTCCAGGAGTTCATGATCATGCCCGTTGGCGCTGAAACATTCAGCGAAGCCATCAGGATGGGGGCAGAAGTGTTCCATAACCTCAAAGCAGTACTGAAAAAAGCTGGCCATTCCACAAATGTTGGTGATGAAGGTGGCTTTGCACCAAACCTTTCTTCCAATGAAGAAGCTATAAAAGTTGTCCTCGAAGCAATTGACAAAGCCGGTTATAAAGCCGGTGAAGACATCTATATCGCCCTCGACCCGGCATCATCAGAGTATTATATCCCGGAAGAGAATGTTTACCATCTTAAATGGTCGACAGGCGACAAGCTGACACCGTCAGAAATGGTCGATTTCTGGGCAGACTGGGCAAAAAAATATCCTATCATCTCCATCGAAGACGGTATGGCCGAAGACGACTGGGACGGATGGAAGCTGATGACAGAAAAAATGGGTGATAAGATACAGATTGTGGGTGACGACCTCTTCGTGACCAATACCACACGCCTGAAAAAAGGTATCGACAACGGGATCGCAAACTCAATCCTTATCAAGGTGAACCAGATCGGCACACTGACTGAAACTATCGATGCTGTTGATATGGCCAACAGGAATGCTTATACTTCTGTTATCAGCCATCGTTCGGGTGAAACCGAAGATACCACCATTGCCGACCTCGCTGTAGCATTAAATACCGGCCTTATCAAAACCGGTTCAGCCAGCCGTTCCGACAGGGTCGCCAAATATAACCAGCTGCTCAGGATTGAAGAAATCCTCGGGGATGCGGGGAGCTATCTTGGTAAAGGATTCAAATTTCTGTAGGGAAAAGCACTAAATCCTAAATCCCTAACCTGCCTGCCGGCAGGCAGGATTCGAAACAATATCTAAATCTTTAAATTCAAAATTTCAAACTATTGTAGATCTCGTTATAGTAGTGTCCGGGGAAATCTAGATTGAATCGGTGAAAGGCCCATTGGCGTTTACTTTTACGATATCTGAGAAAAGGAGGCCTTAGGGAGGCGGTCCAGGCAGGAGGTGCCTCGACCTTGCTCGGCATGACAAGATTATCTATGTAAACGCTTAGTTCTCGGCTTTGCTTATACATGACAACTTCGGCAGTTAACATCTGGCAGCCGCTCGGCACAGTTTATACTGAGTTGAGCGGCGAGACTAATAGTCAAATCAAAAAATCACAGAACGTCTTGTATATATTGTATTTACTATACTTTTAGAAGATTGAATATTTTTTAACGCATCACAACTAATTCAACATTAAAAATTCAAAATTCAAAATTTCAACCAGCAACCAGCATCCAGCATCCAGCATCCAGTATCCAGCATCCAGCATCCAGCATCCAGTATCCAGTATCCACAAACTGCCTGCCAATAGCAGCTTTCTATCAAGCAATCTCACACAAATACTGCACCAAATTATCCGACCTTTTCATTCCCAGTTTTTTGCGCATACGGCTGCGCGCAGTTTCCAGGGCCCTTACGGATTGCTGGGTGATCTCTGATATTTCCTTTGAAGACATATCAAGGCGCAGGAAAGTACACAGCTTGATCTCATTAGGTGTCAGGTCAGTATGTATGCGTGTGAGGGTTTCGCGGAACTTGCTGTGCTCCTCTTCAAACCTGAGCTCAAATTCTTTCCATTCCTGCCCCTTGATCATATTTTTTAATTTAGATACAGCTGTCAGTATCTTATCACCATATTCATTATGTGTTTCCCTGTTGATCATCCTGAGGTCGTCAATGATTGAATTACCCAGTTCCGTCCTGCGAATGATAAACAGGGCATTCTCGGTCATGATCTTCTTCTTGAAATCCAGCTCCGACGCCAGGGCATCCCTTGTTTGTTTCAGGTCGAGATGGGTACGGATCCTGACCAGTAATTCTTTCTCGCTAAATGGCTTGGTGACATAGTCCACACCTCCGATTTCGAAACCTTTGAGGATACTTGCCTGGTCTGTCATGGCTGTAAGGAAGATAACCGGCACTTCCCTGGTGTCATCCATTGTTTTAAGCACCTCGCAAACTTCAAACCCATCCATAACAGGCATCATCACATCAAGGAGAATAAGGTCGAAATGAACCTTTTTACACAGATTAATAGCGTGTTCACCGCTCTGGGCATAGGATACAGAATATCCTTGTTCATCCAGTATGCTTACCATCAGGCGTATGTTGGATGGAATGTCATCCACAATCAATATATTGGCGGATTTTTTAATCATATTCATCTCCATTTGCAATGATCTCTTTCATTTTCTTCAGATAATCAGGGAAAGAAGCCAGGCTGGAATCGATCCTTTCAATATCATAATTATCGCAATAAACAGTCAGTTTGTCTCCATAGTCAACGAGTAAACGGATATCATATTCTCTACCGGTGTTGTGGATCGCTTCTGCAAACATACGTATAGACTTAAACTCCTTCAGCTCATTGGCCTGGTGCCACAAAGGCAGGTATTGCTGTTCAATCCTGTGCAATGCATTCTTAACAGAGCCCAGGTATTTTTTTTCATTTAAACTATCCTCACCGGCAGCATATGTTCCGCTATCTCCCCGCATCTTATTCCCTCCTTCCAACAATGCTTTCATTTTTTCATATAGCTCTTCAACATGAAAGGGTTTTATCAGGAAATCATCAAAGCCCGAATGGGAGATGCGTTCAATATCCTCTCTCATCGCAAGGGCAGTGAGGGCTAATATGGGAACTCCTGACAGCTTCTTATCAGCCCTGATCCTTTTAACTGCCTCATAACCATCCATCACAGGCATCATAATATCCATCAATACAAGATCAGGATAAGACCTTCTGATCTGCTCAAGGGCCTCTGCGCCATCCTCCGCTTCACTTACTTTGACACCACAATCTTCGAGGTTATCCTTCACAAATCTTCTGTTGATCTCCGAATCATCGACAAGCAATATTCGTTTCCCGAAAAATATAGTACGGAAGTCCTTGTATTTACCTTCCTTATCAATTTTGCGGTCTGCCACATCAACATCATTAAGTATGATTGAAAAAGAAGATCCCTCACCCGGAATGCTCTCCACGCTGATACTTCCTTGCATCATCTCAAGCAAACGCCTGGTAATGGATAAACCCAGGCCGGTACCTTCCAGTCTCTCTCCTTCTATGTTATCCAGCTGCACAAAAGAATCAAAAATAGCTTCATACGACTCCTCCGGAATACCAATTCCGCTGTCCTCCACTTTGATGAGCAGGCCAATCCTGCCATTCTCATATTCTCTATCGATCAGTTTAACGATCAGCCTGACATAACCTTCTTTTGTAAACTTAACTGCATTGCCGATCAGGTTAAACAACACCTGGCGGACCCGGATCTTGTCCAGCATGAGCAGTTCCGGGACATCATCCCGCACATCCACCACAAAATCCAGGTTCTTCTTTGCAACTTTAACTGCAAAAACCTGGGAAACTTCTGTTATCAATGTCCTGATTTCCACTGATTCCAGACTAATATCAAGTCTTCCGGCTTCAATTTTAGATAAGTCCAGGATATCGTTGATCAGCATCAGCAAGCTGTTTCCTGCCGTCCTGATAGAACCGGCATATTCTTTCAGCCGAGGGTTTTCAAGATGGCCGGTCAGCATTTCAGAGAAACCAATTATGGAATTCAACGGTGTTCTGATCTCGTGGGAAATATTTGAAATGAATTCGCTTTTTATTTTATTGGACTGCTCGGCTGCTTCCTTGGCTTTCCTCAGGTTCTCTTCATCTTGCTTCCTGTCGGTAATATCCCGGATAATGTCCAGCACTTCATCCTTACCTATCGGAATATACCTGGCTTCAAAATACCTGATGCCATCCGTCATTTCCAGGGCCATCTCATCTGTCACAATATCGCCGGTTTCGAGCGCCTCTTGCATCTTTTCAAACCCGCTTTTCTTGATCTCTTCCGGCAAAGCGACATCCAAAATGCTTTTTCCCATGAATTCTTCCGGAGCAAGTACCAGCTTTTCCTGTGAATTCGCATGATAGTCAATAAACCTTCCATGTTTATCAAACCTGAAAATAATATCAGGCATTGACTTAAGCATGATCTCATAGCGGGTCAGGATCTCCTGAAGCTGGTTTTCAATTTTTTTAGATCTGGACAGATCAAATGCAACTCCACGTACTCCAACTACTTCATCCTCAGCAAAGATGGGATATGAATAAAGCAAAATCGGAAAGGTATTTCCGCTCTTTCTTACAGCAGTGTACTCTTCCCCTTCCACTGCCTGGCCGCTTAACACCTTAGCCATCCGGCCCTTAGCTTTCTCATGCTCCTCCGGCGCAACAACATTAAATACAGGGATATTGTCCTCAATATCCTCCTGGGTATACCCCATAATTTCCAGGCCCATGGGATTGCAATAGGTGATCCTGCCATTAAGGTCATACTCAAATATTCCCAGGGGGAGCAGGTTGAGCAGGTCCCAATATTTCTTTTCACTGTCCTTATAGGCAGCTTCCAGCTTTTTAAAGGCGCCTTCCCGGTTTTTCCCGGTTTTATCTACTCGATTTTGTGACACGATACCGCGTATTTTATCCTAAAGATAATAAATATAAAAAAAACCCAGCCTTTGGCCGGGTTTATTATTCTGGAGATTCGGGTTTATGTTCCATTTCTGAAACATTGAATAACTTATTATCAAATCTCAGACCAAAAACATTTATTCTCCCCAAATCCTGAATTTCAGCACATTATAAGATAGTACACTTAGCAGGATTTCCCAAAATGGGAAAGCTGTTCTCCTTTTTGGAATAGCAATAAAAAACTATCTTCGAAGCAGAAGATCAGATCAAGGTTTTGACCTTGTCAAGGGCTGCCTGTATACCTGAAGGATCTTTTCCGCCGGCTGTGGCAAAATGGGGCTGTCCACCGCCACCGCCTTTGATCTCTTTGGCCAGTTCCCGGATCAGGCTGCCCGCATTAAGCTTGTTCGCTTTTATCGCCTTCTCTCCTATCGCCACTGTAAGGAATGCTTTTCCTTCTGAAGTGCTTCCCAGGACAGCAAGCACCTTTTTGTTGTTTTTTATCAGGCTGAAGGCAATGTTTTTTACTACCGACAGATCAGCATCCACCCTGGCTGTCAGGAGGTCAACTCCTTTGTATGGCTTTATTGCAGACTCCAGGTCTGTTAAAAGCCCTCCTGACACCTTGCGGTTCAGGGTTTCGGTAAGCTTTTGCAGCTTTTTGTTCTCATCGATCATGCCCCGGACCCCTTTCACAATATCCTTAGTATTTTTCAGGAGCTCACGGATCTTATTCTCAGCATCGACCCTCGCCTGCACGAAGTTTTCGGCCGCCTCACCTGTGATCGCTTCAATACGCCGTACACCGGCAGCAATTGCACTTTCTGAAACAATTTTGAAATATCCTATCTGGCCTGTAGCAGGTACATGGGTACCTCCGCATAATTCAATGGAATCGCCAAAGCGTACAACCCTGACTTTATCGCCATATTTTTCGCCAAAAAATGCCAGGGCACCCATGTCCATTGCCTGCTGCATTTCCACAGCGCGATGCTCATCGATGGTGTCATTATTCCTGATCATTGCATTTACCATTTTTTCGACCGAAAAGACCTCTTCATCCGTCATTTTCTCAAAATGGGAAAAGTCAAAACGCAAATGTTCTGCATCCACAAGAGATCCTTTCTGCTCCACATGTTCGCCCAAAACTTTACGCAGGGCATAATGCATCAGGTGCGTGGCCGAATGGTTATTTTCGATTTTTCTTCGGTTCTCACGGTCAACGATGGCTGTGAAACCATCCAGGGCTCCTTCCATGCCTTTTTCTGCAAGGTGTATGGTTAAATCATTCTCTTTTTTTGTATCAAAGACCTTGATTGTCACTTCCTTGTTCCTGAGTATGCCCTTGTCGCCAACCTGCCCGCCGGACTCGGCATAAAAAGGTGTTTTATCCAGCACAAGTTCATAGTAAGTATTTTGCTTTTCCTTCACTTCCCTGTAGCGGAGCAATTTTACTTCAGCCTCGAGCTGTTCGTAGCCAAGAAATTCGCCCGGCCTATCGCTCTCTGAAAGCACAACCCAATCAGACTTATCCAGTTCAGCAGCCTGCCTTGAGCGTTGTTTTTGTTCCTCGAGGCCTTTCTTAAACCCCTCCATGTCGAC
>JAGLEK010000492.1 GCA_023145125.1 Bacteroidales bacterium
AGGGCATAAGCAAAGTCATTGATGCGCCCGACCCCGAAGGGGTCGAATATTTATTTATCCGGGACAGCAGTGAATTACAATTTACATCAATGTTAATTCCATGCCCTTTTTACTTATTCCTTTTTCCCTATTCCCTATTCCTTTTCCCCTATTCCTCTTCCCCTATTCCTTCTTCAATCATATTAATAATATTCCTTACCTTTAAGGTGCGCGAGAAAGACAGAGGTAATAACCAAATCTTTAAAACAACCCATGATGAAAAACATCGACAGAAACAGTTTTGCAACCAGCCTGGAAGACCATGTCGCAGTGGTCACGCTTAAAGAAGGTGTATTTGACCTGGTGACCGACATAGACGAAAGCAACATCATGCTGGATTTTATTAAAGAAACTGAAAATTCACCAGAGGTTAAGGCCTTGCTGATCATCAACGATGAAGGATGTTACAGCGAACAGGATTACCACGATTTCATCACAAAGATCCTTGGCCCCCAGGAAAACTGCTATGATAAGAGCCCACCAAAATTTGCACAAAAAGATGTTCGCTTCCGGGAGATAAACATCCTCAATAAGATCATCAAAGCGCTGTCGGAATACCGTAAACTTTGCTTTTCCGGCATCAGTGGGGATGTCGTAACTCCTTTTATCGGCGCCAGCCTGAGCATGGATATCCGTTATGCCACACAAGGGACGCGTTTCGTGATGGCTCACAATAAATACGGGCTGCATCCATCAGGTGCACTTCCATTCTTTCTATCACAGTACATACACCATTCCCGTGCACTGGAAATACAGTTCAGGGAGGAATTCGATGCGGATGAAGCCCTTGGCCTGGGACTGATAAACAAGATATTTCCTGAAGAAAACTTCAGAAAACGCTGCCTGCACGAGATACAGCATTTTATCAAGTGTGAGAACTCCACCATTAACACAACCAAACGCCTGACGAACTACACACGCAAGGCCCTGGCCGAATATTTTCTTTATGAGGCCAGCCTGCTGAATCTTTAATGTCAAGTCAAGCGCATTTTAGCCACACCAAGTCTTGCTCTTTTTGCTGCTGACTTCTTTAAAAAATCATTGCGTAGCTACGGCTATGCTCAAATTTTTTGCATCGTCAGCAACAAAAATTTCTACGACTTATGCGACACAATACACTTGACTTAACACTAAACCGTTATCTTGATTCTCAGAGCCGTTTACTGATTTATGCTTGACTGATAAAGAGGAACTGCATACATTTGCTTCCAACAGGAATCATTATGTACTCGTTGGGAAATATAAAAGCTGTACTTACTCTGCTTCTGGCAGTTTTACTATCCTCACTGACAGCACAGAACCTGCTGCGTAATTGTGACCTGGAACAACTCACCGGCTGCCCCACCATCCACGGCCAGATCAGCAAATGCAAATACTGGAGCAGTCCCGGCAATGGCACCACCGATTATCTGCACGCGTGCAATACCGGCAACATGGGCGTTCCTGATAATCAGTTTGGCCACCAGGCGGCAAGGTCAGGTGATGCTTATGCCAACATCATCTCCTATTATCCCCAAAGCGGACAGTACCGTGAATACCTGCAGGCCAAACTTGCCTGCCGGCTACAGGCGGGAAAGAGCTACATAGTTTCCTTTTGGGTTTCCTGTGCCGACGACAGTCATTACGGCATTGACGCAATTGGGGCACACCTCACAGTCGATAAGCTCGTACAACCCAATGATGATGTGATAACACTCAATGAAGATGTAGATATAACAAACCCCCTGGGACATCCGCTCGACAATAAGGATGAATGGGTGGAGATACATAGTACATATGTTGCGCAAGGCGGGGAAAAATATATAACCATAGGAAATTTTCTGTACAATGGCGAGCTGACCATAACAAGTTTTCCCTCATGGGAAAGAAGCTATGCATCCTATTTTGTTGATGATATCAGCGTTGAATCGATAGAGCCAATACTTGACCTGGGGCCTGATACTACAATTTGTGCAAACGACAGCATTACTTTCGACATCAGTGCCATTTGTGATAATGCGACACTGACCTGGGAAGACGGCTCCACCAATAAAGTGCGCACGATTACCACACCGGGAACATATAGCCTGGAGGGCCTCATTGGCTGCACTGATTTCTATGATGCCATTACCATCAGCAGTACCCCCGACCCGGGATACTTCCTCCCCCCGGATACGGTAATATGCCCTGATAAGCTTATCGATATTATTCCTGAAGGAACGTACAACACCTATTACTGGCAGGATGGCAGTGATCAGCCTGTGTATACAACAGACATTGAAGGGCAGTACTGGCTGGAAGTGACAGATGCGTACGGCTGTGTGTATTCAGATAGCATAAATGTTGACGGCATGACCGAGCCGGTCTTTTACCTTGGAGCAGATACCTTATTTTGCCTTGGGCAGGAGGTTACCCTCGATCCCGGCATCGACAGCGCTTTCCATCATTTTTTATGGAGTGATTACAGCAAAGGAACACAGCTCACCGTTTCAGACAGTGGCGAATACTGGCTTCATGTGAGCAACCCCTGCGGGGAGATGACAGACACCATCAGGATCAGCACATACAACTGTAACCCTGCCATTGCCGCACCCAATGCATTTACACCAAATGCCGACGGGCTGAATGATGTTTTTATATTAAAAGCTGAGAATATCAGCAACTTCAAAATGTATATCTATGACCGTTGGGGTACACTGATCTACGAAAGCAGCGCCCTTGAAGAAGGATGGAACGGTGATTATAAAGGATCACCGGCGCCGGTGGGCACCTACGCCTGGCTTGCGATATACGATATCGGAGCGGGAGATGTGGAAAGAGAAACAAAAAAGATCAGTGGCACGGTCGTGCTATTGCGATAAATATGCGATCATTCTCTCACCAGGGTTTTTTCAAATACGGTCTTATTATCCCGCTGGTCAGTGACTTCAAGCATGAAATGGTTTTTGCCTTTCTTCAGGCGTTCATCTATTTGATAAACAAGAAGGCTGTTCTTAGCATCATATTCCATAAGCAGCCAGTAACCATTCAGCGTGGCCCTGAAACGCCTGATGCCAGAAAGCTCGTCGGTGATCTTCAGTTTAACAGTCTTCCTGTCGGATTTGATTTGCCCTGAAGCTATATTCACTGATATGATCTCCGGGGGGATAGTATCGATAAGAACAACAAAATTCCCAAATGCGCGAAGGCTTGCTTTAAGGGCACCATCTTCCCATTCACCACCGTAGGGAATATAAGTATCATCATCCGTGATCCTTGCCAGGAGAAGCTTATCCGTATCAGACGGGATGGAATCCGGCACGATAGTAACATCAAAATACTTATGTACAGGTGTATGGTCGTTATGAATCCTATGGATGCGTGAGAAAGTACCTTCAGGCATGGCAGCGGTATCATATTCAAACCAAAGATCCCTGTACAGCACGCTTCCGGGAAGGCTCATCTCAAAGTTTTCCGCAACATATTCATTTTTCTCAAGGATGCTGAAGAACACTGCACCCTGAGGCGGAGGGGTTCCCGCCGGATCAGTAAAAGGCGTAGTATGAATGACGATCGGCAGCCTGGAAATATTACCCTCAAAATCAGTGATCACATATTCCAGGTGGTGGATGGCATCATCATCGAAATACAAGATTCCCTTATTCCTCACATCAGCATAAATACCCAGTTTATTGTTGGGGTCGATCTCAGTTCGCTGGTACCTGCGCCTGTTTTCAACGTATTCCTCATAATCGATGAAGCTGTTGATATAGCGTGTTTCAACGAAATCGAACTTTTCAAGGTCGTGATGGTATACCTCTTCCCCGTCGGCAAACAGGGTGATGGAGTATACACCATTCTTATTATTGGCATCATTCTGCTTATCATAGGTGTTGATGGCAAGCGAAAAAGGGCCGGATACGATAATCGTATCATTATCTTTCACCCGGTGTTGCTCTCCCCAGCCGTCAACCTGAAACACTTTTGCATCAGCATGCCCATTGACGCAGGCACCCGGGCCGGAGGGAAACACCTTCAGCCAATGGATCTCCGGGCGGATATAGTCCTTAACCTCAAAACCAAACAAGAGTGGATTTACCGGTGTCTGTGTGCTTGCCAGGCGCATCTCGAAATGCAGATGGGGGCCATTGGAGCCTCCGGTATTACCGGAATAAGCGATCACTTCGCCTTTCTTCACAGCAAGTGATCCCTCTTCAGGAAAAAGGTTCAATTCAAAAGACTCATGTTTGTAATGCTTCTCTTTAGCAAAGGGGGCAATCACTTTGTTAAAGCGGCTGAGGTGAGCATATACCGAAACATAACCATTTGGATGGGTCACATACAGTGTTTTGCCAAAGCCGGTGGCAGAAACCTTGATCCTTGAAATATAGCCATCCGCCACCGCGTAAATATTCTTTCCTGAAACGCCCCCGGTCTTAATGTCCATGCCTGAATGAAAATGCCCGGCACGCAATTCGCCAAATGTTCCCGAAAGCAGTATCCTGAAATCAACCGGCGAGCGGAAATAGTTTTCAGGGTATTCATGCTGCCCCAGAAGAGGAGCTGGGATAAGCATCATGGCTGTCATGATGGTGATAAGGATTGCTTTCATTCGCTTGTAATCGATATTCATAATATGATTAACAAAAGTAGCTTTTCTTTTGTTTTTGGCTCAATGAAATTAATCAGCCGTCCGGCGATATTTTTCTTAGCTTTGACGATTGTCCCGGAACCGGGCACTACAATCCATTGCATGAAAGACCTCAGTGTTGGTAAAGAAAGCAGGCTGATCTTCCAGTTTGCCACCCCCATGTTGCTTGGCAATATGTTCCAGCAGTTGTATAATGTGGTGGACAGCATCATAGTGGGACAATATATCGGCAAAGAGGCCCTGGCAGCCGTAGGTTCATCATTTCCTATCATCTTCACGCTCATCTCCTTTATCATCGGGATCGCCATCGGGTCGACGGTGATCATATCCCAGTATTTCGGGGCCAGGGATTTTGAAAAAGTAAAAAGGGCCATAGACACACTATACATTTTTATCTTCTTCGCCTCCCTGTTCGTAAGCTTTCTGGGAATTTACTTCAGCTCAGACATTTTTAAATTGATAGGCCTGCCGGAGGATGTAATACCGCAGGCCAACAGCTATCTCAAAATATATCTTTCCGGCCTCGTATTGTTTTTTGGCTTTAATGCCACAAGTGCCATTCTCAGGGGGCTGGGGGATTCGAAGACCCCGCTCTATTTCATGATCGTGGCCACAATCATGAACATCGGCCTCGACTTCCTCTTCGTTGTTGGGTTTGGATGGGGTATTGAAGGCGCTGCTTTCGCCACCATTGCAGCGCAGGGAATGGCGTTTATATCAGCTATCATATACCTGAACAGGACCCATGAGATCATTAACCTCTCATGGCGAAAGATGGTATTTGACAGGGAGTTGTTCAGGGCAAATATACGTATCGGGCTCCCCATTGGCTTGCAACAATCATTCGTTGCCCTCAGCATGATGGTTATGTACTGGCTGGTGAACCCATTTGGGACGAACTCCGTAGCAGCATATTCAGTGGTATTTCGCATAGATTCCTTTGCTGCCATGCCGGCCATGAACTTTGCTGCCGCATTGTCGACTTTCGTGGGACAGAACCTTGGTGCTAACAAGCCGGAACGTGTGCGCAGAGGCCTTATATCCACCGCCGTGATGACTTCAATTTTTGCCTTTACGATATCTGCCATTGCCCTTACGCTGGCAGGGCCCCTGATGCGCCTGTTCACCAACGATGCGGAGGTGATAGCCATCGGAAAGGAGTATTTATATACCGTCAGCCCATTCTATGTTGTCTTTACAGTCATGTTCACCATCGGCGGCGTGATGCGTGGCGCCGGCGACACGATGATCCCCATGCTCATCACCTTCATCGCATTGTGGATCGTCAGGATCCCGCTCTGCTACTACCTCTCGATCGATATGGGAATCCTTGGTATCTGGTGGGGCATCCCCATGGCCTGGTTTACCGGTGCGCTTTTGTCATTCATCTATTATCTCACCGGCAGGTGGAAGACGAAGTCATTGGTGAAGTATGGGTAAGCCGGACGTTGTTTCTGTTGAAATCAGAAATCAGATACCAGAAATCAGAAATCAGAAATTCACTCATCACTCATCACTCGGCA
>JAGLEK010000493.1 GCA_023145125.1 Bacteroidales bacterium
TGCTTGTGTCGTGGATCATGGAATTCATTGCCAGCAGGTTCAACAGAAAGGGAAGGCATTTAAAGAAGATGCTTTATGCCTTGTTGGGCGGTGATGATACTATTAACTGGACTTCACGCCTGTACAACCATCCCCTGATCGAATCCCTTTCAGTGAAGTATAACAGGATCACATCGTATATCCCTGAAGATACTTTTGCTGAGGTCATTGATGACCTCATTGTGGAGATGGGCAGGGATTATACCATCAAACAGGATCCTGACACCGGGGAGTATGTCTATAAAGAGGAAAAAGGGGAATACGGCCAGGACCTGAAAAAAGGCCTGACCAATATGCCTGACAGCGACCTGAAGAGAACATTTCAGATGTTCTATGATCAGTCAGGGGAGGATTTTGAGGGGTTTACTGAAGCAGTTAAAAACTGGTACAAAGAATATATGGCAAGGGTGAACCATACTTATGGAAGAAAGCTCCGAAAACCTTTGATCATTATCGGCTGCATCATTGCCTTATCCTTCAATGTCGACTTTTTTCATATCACAAATCGCCTGTGGGTTGATGCAAACCTGCGGGAGAGCATAGTAGTTGCTGCTGAAAGTTTTCACGATAAATACGAGGATATCAACAGCCTTGAGTTAAGCAAAAAGTTCTTCAAGGATTATGACAACAGCCTTGACCTCCCTATCGGCTGGGGTGAGGAGGTAAAGAAAGCAGAAATTGGAGAAGAGGCATATTATGAAAAAAACATGTTTCAGCGGGGAGGGATGATCATCTCATATTATCTGCATGCAGACTCTTCATGGTGGCTGATACTTATCAAGCTGATGGGGTTCCTTACCTCAGGCTTTATCGTCGCCTTTGGCGCCCCCTTCTGGTTCGACCTCCTGAAGAAGGCTGTCAGCTTTAAAAAAATTGTCAAATCAAAATCATAGATCATGAACCACATATATAATTGCCACACTCATATTTTTAATATTGACCATGCCCCTGCACGGTTTTTGCAGGGCTTTGCCGCAAAAAGAATTGCTAACATCGCCTGGGCATTGCTGCAACTACCCACCGGCAGAAGGATTGCTTCATGGTTGCTTTCACGAGTTAAAAATCCCAATGTTTCGAAGTATGCCAGCTTTGTTTATGTGGGTACCATGAAATCGCAGAATCATGTATTCCGTGACCTGCGGAGCAATTACTCAAAACAAGACCGTTTTGTCATCCTTTCACTTAATATGGATTTTATGGGTGCAGGAAAAGCAAACGAAGCTTATGCCCACCAGGTCTATGAACTCAAAAGGGTAAAGAAAAACAATCTGAATACATGCCTGCCATTTTATAGTGTCGACCCTCGTGCGGGTAGCATTTACGAAAATGCATTCATGGCCAGGGACCACATCGAGAACAAGGGGTTTGCCGGCATAAAGATCTATCCTGCCCTGGGGTTTTATCCTTTCGATGTCGACATGGAGGAAACATACAAATTTGCTGCAGGATACAATGTCCCCATCATGACACACTGCACCCGCGTTGGCTCATACTATCTCGGAAAGATCACTCCTGAGATGATCAAGCCGGCATCTTTTTGCCCGCATGCATCAAACTGGCCCAAAAGTTATGATACCGTAGACTTTCCCTTGAAAAAGAACCTCACTAAAAACTCCCTCTTCTGTGACTATTTCAGTCATCCGTATAATTATGCCAGGGTACTTGAAGTATACCCTGACTTAAAAATATGCTTTGCACATGCCGGGGATGATCCGGAGATCAAAAAAGCAAGAACTGTTGAGTCTCATGAAAGCTGGTTCACACAAATAAAATATCTTATTGAAACATATCCGAATGTATATACGGATATCAGCTTCACCCTGTCGGAAAAAGATATTTTCGAAGACTTATACGAGGCTATTGCAGACAGCAGGTACGGGCACAGGATACTGTTCGGCACCGATTATTTTATGACCCTGATGAAGAAAAAAGAGAAACCCCTGGTTAATGATTTCCGGAGGTTTCTCTATTCTAAGCCCGATGGAGATAAACTCTGGTATGCCATCACAGTTAAAAATCCGGAGACTTACCTCGAGTCAGCCTTTTATAAGCCTTAATATACCAGGAAGATCATTACTTCTGTTCCCGGATCTCTTTCAATATCTCCGGTGGTATCACTTCCCCTTCGGGATAAGGCAGCTTGCCTTCCCAGTCAACCTGGATATTCAATGGCTCCTCGCCGAGAAAATAGCTTGTATCTTCTACCACTGTCATCCAATCTTCAAATTTCCATAATTCCATCGTTGAAGGATAGCCATAGGTGTGGCCAAAGCGCAGGTTTTCTACTGAATACCCCTCAGTTCCGGCCAGGAGGAATTCATGCATTTCCGGGTCCTGATCATAGCTGTATTGATGTATCAAACGATATTCACCAACTAACTGCTGATTTCCGCTCAATACCGGATTAATCACATCAAAACTTGCCACTACATAACCTCCCGTTACGTTTGGAATCTGGTCGGCACGCATTAATACAGGTGTTTTTAGCCACCAGTACAGATCAGGCTTTTTATGGAGCTCATGAATCGTTGGATCATAGGTTGCGGGATAAGTAAAATGTACATCATCATAAAATATGGCGTTGTACCGGGGTAAAACAAACTCTGTTGTAATGGTCACCCAGGTGCAATACTCGATCGCATGTTCCTTAAGGTCCCAATCCACCGTAATACTCCTTCGGGGGATCCCTTCAGTGATTGTTGGTGAAACCTTATCAGTCCAGTCAATTGTAGTTTTGTAAGAAAGTATATCCACATCTGTTCTTACCCTGTAATGCAGATCTGTTGCTGCAACGTCCTCAACCGATTGATGGATCCTGTATGATCCTACTACCTTTTGAGTAAGTTCATTGTCGGATGGATCATCCGTCGGACAAAGTGTAATGATGTGCTTTATAAAGGGATGATTGGTGCTGTAATCAAAATACCAACCGTTCCCATTGTTAGATCCAGCGGGGTTTGGATTTGTATAATCATCATAATCCCATGTTTGTACATCTCCCCCGGTATCCCGGTCTGAGTCGGTCACCATCACAGACACCGGGTTGGTGCTCAGTGTACCGCTGCCCATATTATCACCCCAGGCAGTTATAGCATGGCCTCCCGAACCGGAACTACCACTCGTAGGCCAACTGATGCTAAGGCCAAGAAATTGGCATCTTCTCAGCTCATTGCCAATGAATTGAGCACCATCTGCATCGACCCACGGAACTCTCGTTTTGTTTCCATAAACAGTCACAATTGTGTATGGGTTTGTAGCGGACCATGTATTGTTTGCTGAGCTTAACCACCAGCTCAGTGCTACATCTGCCCAGCCTCCGTTGGCAATACCATAATTGGATACCATCTCACTATAGATCTCATCAGCACGGGCCTGAACATCGGTTCCCGTACCATAACCGGCTCCGGCCAGCATGTTCGAAGCAGTTGCCATCCAGCAGGAATTGTCAGTCCCTCCTCCTCCGGCCTTATCAACATCCGGCGGTGGGTCCATCTTCATGTATTTGCATGAAG
>JAGLEK010000494.1 GCA_023145125.1 Bacteroidales bacterium
TAAATTATTCATCCGCTCATTCATATCTGTTTTTTATCATATATTTATTTAATTGTTTGAAACAGCATATTTGCCTTCACCCGATTGCAGCTTCTGCCTGAAAAGCATCGTCCTCTCGATAGATCCCGGTTGCCGGTAGGTAAAGTAAACATAGCCATTCCTAACCAGTATTTTTCTAACAAAGGGGTAATACAAGATGTTTGCATTGCCAGGCACGCCGGTTTCAATATCCAGTGGATGCAGGCTAACCCTGTTGGAGTGGATAAAGACCGTATAATACTCGTCCCTGATCTCATCTTTCAGGATTAATTCTTCCCAGTCCTTCTTTATATGATAATCAATGGCTGTTGTTGCTTCAAGTTCACCATATGGCGTTAAAAATTCAATTTGAGATTCAGGATGGTTGAAGATGATTATTTGCTCACCCGATTTAAACAAAGGGGCATAGAGAGGTGTGTAAACGATTGTTTTCAGGTAATGTGCTTCAATGGAAATGTCACGGCTTCTTTTATAAGCCTCTCTCTGAGTTTTAATGCTTGGTTCATCTCCCATTAATAAGAGCGCGAACTCTAAATCATCATTTCTAAAGCTGCCCAGCATGCCATGGTGTCCCGGGTTTTCTTTAAGTATTCCCAGTTTTTTACTGTCATATACTTCCCTGAAAGTAATATATGTATCTGCAATGGAATCATACCTTATGTATTCAATAACCTGTCCGTGCATCCTGCTGATGCCGAAATAATAGTTGTCGTTATGATAAGCTGCGAATGCACGTGCAACCGGACGAAAGATCCTGATATCGGTAGGATATATCAACCTGAGCTCAGTACCTGTAAATTGTATCTGGTAGGCACTGTCCCTGGCAACATAATGAATCTTGCCGAGGCAGTCGTGATGCAGGGAAGCTGCCCTGCCTGGCAATTCAGCTAATATGGCAAGAGTGTCGTTCATGGTGGAGAGCAGCACAAGTTCCGCCCGTCTGAGCTTGTTCCTGAATATCAACAGCATCAGGCCATTCTCATGGAATTCAAAGTCCAGGACTGAATATGATTCATCCTTGAAGATCAATTCGGCTTTGCGGTCGGTGATGGTCACCCCCTCAAGCATTTCTGCGGAGAAATTCAGCCCGAGCATCAATATCTCATCTCTGATGCTTTCAGTGACAGTGAAGAAACGGTCGTCGAAACCAACATGGGTTACTTTCAGGGTAAGTGGGAAGTCGGTGATGCTTAGACGAAAAGAACCATCGGGCCCCGAGATGGTACCGAAAGAAGAGCCCTCGATCAGGACGTGTGCACCGGCGAGTGCCATCTCAGACTCCTTTTCAAAAACGATTCCCTGGATTATATGTCTATCCTGGGCCAGCATGTTTACAGAGAAGAGGAGAAGGCATACTAAAAGCAGGGCAAGTTCAGTAAAGACTGCCGGATGATGATGTTTTCTCAGGGTGTTAATCAATTTCATGATAAATTCATAATTATGATCTTTATCATCATTCCATCTTTGCATAAAAATAAGAAAAAATCATGCTAATTCCAATGCAGAGTTTACGAATGGCATGTTTTGTTCAATGTAAACCCATTTTTTCATATTTTTGAATAAATAAATAATACGATTGGATTTTAAAGCTTTGTATAACCGAAGAAGCCGTTTTATCTGGCTGATGGCCGTCATGATGTTGCCGTTGTTTTTCATCAACGTGCGTACTTCACATGACTGGGGTGGTGATTTTGCCATGTACATCATGCAGGCCGAAAACATTGTGAATGGCGTTTCCCAGTCTGAAACGGCGTACATATACGATCCTGATAACCCTGTACTTGGTCCGCCGGCTTATCCAATAGGATTCCCGCTGTTGCTTAGCCCTGTTTATGCTCTGGCGGGAAACAGTATTTTTGCCTTCACCCTCTGGATCACTGCATTCCTCATGGGGATCGGAATGATCATGGCTGTTTTCCTGCGGCGGTACTTTAGTGATCTCATCGCCTTTTTCCTGGTCATGATCGTGATCTACAACCCATGGACACTAAGCATGAAGCTGGAGATCATGTCGGAATTCCCATTTACTTTCTTGCTCCTGCTATGCCTCTTTTTGTTTGAAAAATATGGCAAGGGGCCCTTCTGGATGGGGATTGTTATTGCCATACTTGGCGGACTGCTGATGTCGGTCAGGGCTATTGGGATGGTATTTCCCATTGCCATTTTGATCTGGGCGGTAAGAAAGAGGTTCATTGAAAAGGACAAAACTCCGATGAGCAAGTGCGTATGCGGCTTTTTGGTTGGTGTGGGTTCGGTACTGGTATATCTTTTACTTAATAGTGTCATCTTTGCCGTGCCCCGGGCAGAAGGCGGTTCTTATACCGGTATCTGGGGTGAGGAAAAGCTTTATGCCACAGTGCTCTATAACCTGGCATATTATACCGAGCAGTTCAAATATTTCTTTTCCCCCTGGGGCGGATCATGGAACTTCCTGCCACTGATCCTGAAAGCAGCCATATTCACATTTACCCTGCTGGGAATGATCCGCATGTTCTTCCGGCGTCTGGAGCTCATGGACATGATCGTGATCCTGTACTTCGGCGTTCTACTGATCTATCCTTACCGGCATGGAGGAATACGTTTTCTATTCCCCATCATGCCATTCCTGGCTTTTTATCTCGTCAGGGGGCTGGAGACGGTGCATATCTTTCCGAATATAAAGAATAGTGTGAAAGTCTGGTTCCTGGGATGCCTGGTGCTGGTTTCCTACCTGAATATGTTCTGGATCATCATACACACCGATCATCAAACATTACAAGGTCCACAGGAACAGCTTTCAGAAGAAGCATTTGAATATATCAGGAATAATACCGCAGAAGATGATGTGATCATTTTCTCCAAGCCACGGGTGCTTGCACTATACACCGGCCGGAATTGCCTTGCCAACAATAAGGAATTTACACCCGGGGAGATCGCAGACCTGATCTTTGCCTATGAAGTGGATTATGTGCTTACACACACTGAAATATCCGATGCTGCCATTCATGATTTTATCAGGAAACAGGATTACATTTGTGAATATTTGTGGAGTAATGAGAAGTTTGTGCTTTATAAGGTGGTTATGTAGGGTTGAGGGTTGAGTGTTCCACCTTCGCCAAGGCTACGGTGGACAAAGTGGGTTTTAAGTTGAGCTTGATCCCGGAGGGGTCACATATCATTAGCCCCGGGTTTTAACCCGGGGATAAGAGGTTATATAAAATTATCACCCTCCCCCCGATAATGTCCGTTCGGAGAAATGTAGCTGGAATGGGGAGGGTTTAGGGAGGAGAGGACAACGCGATAATTACGAAAGAATAAAAATGAAACGTTTGCATAAATTATACAGAGCCTTTGTATTGATTTTGAAGAAGCCGTACCTGCTTAATAAGATCATCGACGACAATGATGCATGGCAGGCAAGGGTACAGAAGGAATATGGCAATGGTGGTGGCCTCCGTGAGCTCAGGTTTCACGATCTGGCAGGAGGGGTGGAGGTAAGCGTTAAACCATTTTCATTTCTGGAAGGTGGTTCCCTGCCCACCGACCTCGCCCTGTTGCGGCTGCTGGCTGCGGGCTTTGAGGATTGTAAATACTTTGAGATAGGCACCTGGCGTGGAGAAAGTGTTGCCAATGTAGCGGAGGTAGCAAAGGATTGCACAACCTTGAACTTGCCGGCCGGGGAAATGCTTGAGGCAGGCCTTGATCCGGCCTATGTGGAGCAGCATGCTATGTTCTCCCGGGGATTACCCAATGTGTTGCATCTGGAAGGAAATTCACAGACCTTCGACTACGCCGGCTTAAATAAAAAATACGACCTTATCTTTATCGATGGCGACCATCACTTCGAATCCATAAATCAGGATACCCAAAATGTTTTCAAACACCTCGTGCATGATCAAAGCATTGTGGTATGGCATGATTATGCCTGGCAACCGGGTAATGTGCGTTATGAAACCCTGGCAGCCATAATGGGTGGAGTGCCTGAAACCTTCCACAAAAACCTTTATGCTGTGCGTAATACACTATGTGCGATCTGCCATCCGGGTGATCTCAGATCACAAAAACCATCAGTCGTGGCGAAAAAGGATGAAGCCTTCGAAATAAGGCTGAAGGCATAAAAAGATGATAAGGTTTCTTATTGGTACCTGAAATAGCGGTGGCAATCAGGGTAATCTACCTGGTCATTCATGTTCTCCAGATAATAGATGATCGCATCTGCTGTGGAGTATGGCTGAACTTCTCCGCTTAGCGGGAAGAAATTGTCATAAACAGCAGGGATATAGTCATTGATTCCTAACAATAAGATCGTAGTATTGGGTATGATGTTGTTGCTCAGATCTCTTATTTCAACGCTATTGTCCACCTGTTGGATCTGTACCCCCGAATAATAAAACCCGGCCGCTGAGCCTTTTAGAAAGGCCTTTATATCAGAAACGCTCATCTCGTAGATGATAGCGCCATTGTTGAAAGGATCGAATTCATAGATCTCCCTGACAGTGATATCTCCCTCATTAAGGCCTGAACGTACCCCGCCGGAATTTTGAAAGGTCACATCCACATCAAGCCTCTCCCTTAAGGCGTCGGTATAAAAGCAACCGACCTGGTACTTTTGATGGTACTGATGTGAGTAGCCGATCACCTCATCAAGGACAAGGGCCATGCTTTCATTGTACTGATCGATAATTGCTTTCAATCCTGCGTCATAGTCAGGATAATTGTTAAGATCTATTAATTCAAAATCAACATCTACCACCTCTTTGTCTTTCACTTTTAGCTCAATTTTGCCGAGCATATTTAAATAACTTCCCGACTGAAAGATAGGAATGCCATTAACAGTTGTGTTCACTTCTGCATGTGAATGTCCACCTATGATCAGGTCAAAATAGGGGAATTGCTCTGCCAGCTGGAAGTCACACAGGTTCCCGCTGTAGCCGTCGTGTCCCAGGTGGGTTAGCGCGATGTACAGGTCGGCATTTTCCTGTTCTTTGACGTTGGCGTACTGGGCGGCTACATTTTCCGGCCGTTCAAAGGTGAAGTTTTGTACCCTGAAAGGATGCGTGGATGGGATGGTGCCATTGTCTTTACCGTTGGTTTCTACCAGCCCAAGGAAGGTTACCCTTAAACTGTCGGTGCTCAGTGTATAATACTCATAAGGTTCAGGAACCCCTGTATTTTCCATATCCACATTGGCACATACCCAGACAAAACCGGCCTGATTCATCCTGTCTTTTAAAACGACCTCCCCATAATCATATTCATGGTTCCCGACAACCGATATGTCGAAGCCTGCCCGGTTCATTGCATCTATCATAGGGTATCCCTTTTCATCATAGAAATCAACCACGGGATTCCCGGAAAAGATATCCCCGCCGCAGGCCACTATCACGCTTACATGCTGCTTCTCTTTGTCAACGATATGCTTGATCTTAGAGAAATTGTTGATCTGCCCATGCTGGTCGTTCACAAAGAAGATGGTCAGGTTTTTTGCCCCGGAAATGTCAGGGACATTTTCATCATCAGACTTTTTACAGCCAAAGATGAAGAGTGCGATCAGTATGAATAAGAGGGTTTTTCTCATGATACTTGGTTTGAACTGGTGGTTTGCTGTTGTTTATTTATATAGTGTCATTAACGGTTGATGCAATGCCGTGTGCTTTTTCGTTTCCCTAAAATACAAAATTATCCAATGCGGTATTGCTGGTGTTATAAATACGTAGACCCAGCTTGTTAATATCTAATTTACACCTCAGCCTGTAAATAAAAATTGTCATCCTGATCACGCTGAGCGAAGCGAGGCGGGAGAAGGACCTATGTCGGGTTGCACCATTGCCGGCAGGACGCTCTGTTAGCGAATGGCACCACCGCTGGCAGAACATCTTGCTGGCTTAATGCAAAACTGCAGGCAAAGCCCTCTATCTGTGGTGGAGAAAATT
>JAGLEK010000495.1 GCA_023145125.1 Bacteroidales bacterium
GGACTCAAAGGATAACATGAAGGACCTAAAGGATAACATGAAGGACCTAAAGGTTTTAAAGTATTACTCGTTTGATTCCATCTTTCAGATGTAAAACGTTGAAATTAACCAATAATCCCAATTTTGATTCTGAGAGTCTGAGATACGTGAGTACCTGGGCTAAATGGATATTAGCAAGGGCTTCAATGGATTTCACTTCTATTACAATCTTATTCTCAACATATAGGTCGATTCTGTAGCCGGTCTCTAATTTAACTTCTTTATAAACCAGAGGTACAGGCTTTTGCTGATATACAACCAACCCTGATTTTGTTAATTCATGGAATAGACAATGTTCATAAACACTTTCTAATAGTCCGGGGCCTAATTCTGAGTGGATTTTAAAAGAACAATCCAATACAATTTTAAATGCTTTTTCAATATCCATAATTAGTTGCTTTGAGTTCTTTGTGGTACCCTTTGGGTCCTTTGTGTTAAAAAAAGTTCATCTACCTATTAATACTCAAAATGAAAAAATGTCACACCATCAGGCAAAAAAAAAGCCGCAATATCAATCACGGCTCGCTCATATTAAGGTGTAAATATTATTTTGGAAGAAATTTATCAGCCTCCACAAAGGTTTTTTTAAACAGCCCTGCTTTCGAACCATCAAAGACCGATCCCTCGTTAATCGATGATACGATGTAGTACCCGGTTATTGTATCTGCAGGGATGGCGGATAAGCTGACAGCTTCAAAGGAATTTCCTTCGACAAGGAGTGTATATGAAGGGGTCATCATGCTTACATCTACCTCATCCAGGAATCCGGAACTGCTCAAACGGGCAAGGCGGCGCAGATAGCGGTCTGTTTTGGTAGAATCAACAGCCTTTCCGTTCAGGGTCCATGGAGAGCTGCTGAGGTCGAGTACAAGCTTTTCTTCGGGTCCGGAGAAAGTAATTTTTTTGATATCCGTATGCTGTCTGCAAATAAAGATCCTTCTGTTCCTGAATGGTTTTTTGCCTCCCTGGAAATTACTTCGGAGCAAGCCATTCACTGCATACACCTTGGTTTCCTCTTCCGGCCTGACATATGAGGTAATCTTTGTTTGGGGCTGGCGTCCGGGTGCAACGGGAGGGAGCTCTTTGAAATCAAATTTGCCAATAAACAGATCTGCAATCAGTTTATCATCCTCAAATATTTCGATCCGTATAGCCTGCTCATCATCAACTTTATATTCAGCCCATTGGGAGGATCTGGCAGCCACGATGCTTTCTGTATTCAGCTGGTTGAGCATGCTCAGGGCGTTCTTTATTGCATAGGGTTCACCGGCATAAACCTTATCATCGCTATAAAGCATCCATCCTTCACCTTCTTTCCGGATATCTACCTCCTCACCGGTCTGATGATCGGTGATATGCAATGCGGTAATGAGCTTGGGTTCAAATGATAATACCTTGGTCCTGAGTGTGCTGTCATCGCTACCGCTATATTCGACTGCTATATAAGTTCCAATAAGTATCAGGAGGGCGCTGACCCAAATTAGAATACTATATTTCCTGAACATGAGCTTCCTCCATTCTTTTATTGCTGATGATCCT
>JAGLEK010000496.1 GCA_023145125.1 Bacteroidales bacterium
CCTGATGACCCCCTGTTCATGGAGCAATGGGCTTTATATAATATCGGGCAAAGCGGAGGTGTCGTGGATGCTGATATCGATGCCACGGAAGCCTGGGAAATTGCTGTAAACACCGGAACAACAGCATTGGGTGATACCATAGTGCTGGCTGTTGTCGATGATGGCTTTTCGCTGGAGCATGAAGACATGAACTATTGGAAAAACCATCATGAAATCCCTGATAATGGTATTGATGATGACAATAATGGATATGTCGATGATTATGATGGATGGAATGCATATTCGAGTACAGGGAATATTCCCGTCAGGGACCATGGCATGCACGTAGCAGGAATTGCCGGAGCGGTTGGCAATAATGGCCTGGGTGTTTCCGGTGTGAACTGGAATTGTAAGATAATGCCTGTGGCAGGCTCATCGAATTTTGAATCCTTCGTGGTGGAGGCTTATGCATATGTTTATAAGATGCGCTCACTATATGAAGAAACCAATGGCGAAAAAGGAGCTTATGTTATTGCCACCAACAGTTCTTTTGGTGTCGATTTTGCAAATCCTGACGATTACCCGATCTGGGGCATGATGTATGATTCGCTGGGCAGCCTGGGGATACTCAGTGCTGCCGCTACCATGAATAAATCCTGGAATGTTGAAGAAATGGGGGATGTTCCTACTAACTTCACCAGTGATTTCCTCATTGGCGTTACCAATACTACAAAAAATGACATAAAGTACAATGGGGCTGCGTGGGGCCCTGTATCAATCGACCTCGGTGCTCCGGGCACATCCATTGTTTCTACTAAACTGGCTAATTCTTATGGGTATAAGACGGGTACTTCTATGTGTGCCCCCATGGTAAGCGGTAGCATTGCGCTGATGTTTGCTGCAGCCGATGAAACATTTCTGCAGGCATATAACGAACAGCCTGATGTTATTGCTGTCTTTTTGAAAAACCTGATCCTGGATGGCGTCGATACGCTAGCCGGTTTCGATACGCTTTGCGTGTCGGGTGGGAGGCTGAATGTTGACAATGCCATAAGCAAAATGCTTAATCCGCGAATTCAATCTTCTGCTGATACCCTGCGCTATTTCATTGCTCCGGATTCCCTTGGGCAGACAGACCTGGTCCTGCACAACCTTCTTGGCTTTGAACTGCCTTTCACCTGCAACATAGAAAGCATGCCCGGGTGGGTTGATTTTAACCCTGTTTCCGGCGTATTGGCGGGAAAT
Organism: Bacteroidales bacterium; assembly: GCA_023145125.1. Taxonomy (GTDB): domain Bacteria; phylum Bacteroidota; class Bacteroidia; order Bacteroidales; family B18-G4; genus B18-G4. The sequence continues at coordinate 1,225 of JAGLEK010000496.1, forward strand.
GACAGTATCGCCATCACTTTCAGCTTTGATGCCGGCGGAATGGCATTGGGAACCTATTTTTGCGAAATGTTTATCGAAGATATCGCCGGGATGATGGTTACTGTTGTAATAGAAATGGATGTTATTCCCGACATGGGCATTTCTGATGCTATTGCAGCAAGCAAAGTGATCACTTCATATTACCCCAATCCTTTCACCAATGAGCTTTATTTGTGTGTGCGTGTGCCTGAGGCCGGGGATTTGCAGTTATCGGTTTATTCCCTGTCGGGAAACTTATTTCATTCGTGGAATGAAAGGATAACATGGCCCGGTGAACAAACCATAAGGTGGGATGGCATGGATAAAAACGGGAATATGCTCCCGGCGGGAATCTATATCATTCAAATAAGCGGAAAAGGATTCAGAGACAGGGTAAAGGTGCTGAGGTCTGCAAATTAGATCATCGTTTTTTTGCAAGCCAGTAAGAAGGGTTCATCAGGTCTTTGGCCTTCCATAATTCAAAATGCAGCTCTGTTTTATTTTCATTGCGGTCGGTATAGATCCGCCCGATATTTTGTTTGGTGGTTACTTTCTGTCCCTTGCTGACCAATACCTCATCCAGGTTTGAATAAACTGTGAGAAATTCACCATGCCTGACGATAACCACATTATTGAAATTTGGAACAGAGATCACGCGGGTTACCTCCCCATTAAAGACGGCCCTGGCATATTCACCTTCTCCGGTCAGGATGTCAACACCGTTATTTTTAATTTTTACGCGTGGCAATACCGGGTGCTGATGTTCTCCGAATGTACTTGAAACGATGCCTCGTTCTGTTGGCCAGGGTAAATTTCCTTTGTTGCTGGAAAAGTTGTCAGAAAGCTGTTTTTCCTCCGGAGTGAGCGCAAAACCACTGATCGTTGTGGTGCCTGCTGCGGCACGGGCACGTTCCTCTGCCAGCCTGATCTCCTCGGCAATGATCTCCTTAATAGCCTTCTCCAGTTCAGCAACCGCTTTTTGCTTTGCCCTGAGGGCTGATTTTAGTTCTTTTTCCCTGTGTCCCAGATCCTGGATAGTACGGTCAACATCCCCCCTTTCAACTTCAAGCTGCTGCTTTTCGTTTTTTTCCTGTGTCAGCAAGTTTTGCTGTTCGGACTTTTGTTGTTCCAGATTCAACTCTTTAATGCTTAGCTTGTCACGGGTAGAGGTAATCAGTCCGGCCTGGGTCCTGCGGTATACCCCGTATTGTTGAAAATACTTAAGCCTCCGGTAAGCTTGATTAAAATCATTTGCAGAAAAAATAAAAACCAGCCGGTCGTATGAACTGCTGTTCCGGTTGGCATAATATATCATGAGGGCATATTCTTCTTTGAGCTTTTTCAACTCAACAGAGAGGTCAAATATGCTGTCGCCGGTTTCTTCAATTTTATTATCGAGCAAAATAAGTTCGGCCTCGATAGTGTTTATAAGCCTCTCACGTTGCCTGATCTTCTGCTGAAGGATTACCAGGCCATCCATGCTGCTGCGCTGGTTTTGCCTGGTTTTCGACAGGAGTTGATTGGTATAGGCAATATCTGCCTCAATTTGCTTTTTCTCTTGCCTGAGGCTGATTTTACGATCCTGGGCGCTTGATAATGCCGGAATAAGAAAAATCCCCAGAATGACTAATAATCGTAGTTTCTGATGACCCGATATGTATACTTGCCTAAAGCCCATTTAGTATATCCTTTCATATTTAGAAGGAATACTGAATGGGAAAGTCAGGGGTTCATCAAGGCGGATCCTGGAATAATCCACCTTAACAGTGATCTTTTCATCAGCAGTGATCTCAAATACTATGTCGAAGGGGAAAAGCTGCCCTTCATGGTCTTTGAAGTTACTATAAAAAGCGTCCAGCTTCTTGTCGTTGGTGATCTCCTTGATATTCACCCTGGTGATCTTGAAATTTTCAGGGTTTAACCAGATATTCTGAATAAAAGCCTTGGCGTCTGTTTCATCTTTTTTTACAAACTTTTTGAGTTTAGAACGCTGTGCCGTTGATAATCTATACTCCTGACCGTCGACACTTGCCTTGAATTTAGATTTTTCATAAAACTGAAAATCGTTCCCGATTATAAATGATTGCAGGATATCAAAGTCAATATTTGTTTTAAGGTAATCATTGATGAAGCGGTAATCACCCCTGAGATAGGTCTTATTGATCCTGTTCATAAAGAACACAGAGTCATTTGTGATCTTAAGCCTGGCCATTTCAATCCCCAGGGCAGGTGAGAATGAAAGCCAGATAATACTATCCTTCCTGATCCTGATCTGTCCTTTAAATTCGGTACGTTTTTTATCGTAAATGTATTCGATGGAAAACCTGGCAGTGAGACACGAAAACTGAAGTTCATTCTGTGCAAGTTTTTCAAGCAGTAGTACAGATCCGGCTTCTTTGAGGGGTTCTTTGATAATATGCCTTTTGGAGGCACACGCACTTAGCAGGATTATCAGGATAAAACTGCTGATGATGCCGGCCCGGCTGCTTGCAGGGATCTTAATAGGTAGAAGATTATTCATATAACACGCCTTCGTTTACTTTCTTTTCAAGCAATTCTGATCCTCCTTTTCCGGCTTTCAGTGCACGCTTCCAGTAATTACGGGCTTCCTTTTCCCTCCCCAGCTTATACAATACATCCCCGTAATGTTCGAGTACCTCAGCATTTTCTTCATTGTGATTTTTTACCGACATGCCGATCCATTCAAGCGCCTGCTCGTACTCACCCAGCTTGTAAAGTACCCAGCCGTATGTATCCTGGTTCGACGAATTGTCGGGATCCAGTTCATTGGCCTTCTTTGCCATTTTTTTTGCACGCTCAAGGTCCTCGTTGCGCAATGAAAGGTAGTAAGCATAATTATTCAACACGATGGAGTTATCTGAATTGATCTTTAATGATGCTTCATAGGCTTCGAAAGCTTTTTCATCTTCACCTACCTGGTGGTATGCATCACCCAGGTAATTATAGAATTCTGCCAGTAGCAGATCATTTCTTACCACGAAGCGGATACCGGTTTCCAGGTCTTCGATCATTTGTTTATGGTCTTCGAACTGATAATTGGCAACGGCAGCAAAAAGATATGGCAATGGCTGTTGCGGGAAGAGTTCAATGGTCTTCCTGCTTTCATCGCGCATGGCCTCGAAGTCTGAAAGGTTAGATTCGGCGAAAAGCAGCTGTTCCCACACTAGATAATTACTGCTATCAAGGCTCAACACCTTGCGCAATGACTCCCGGGCTTGTTCCCACTCCTCGTTCTGGTAGTAGAGATCGGCCTGTATGCTGAATGCCTTGGCATCTTCGGGGTGCGTCTTTACGAGGATGCCTGCCAATTCTTCTGCTTCTTCCTTTTGCTCATCGTAGTATTCCTTTACAGTAAAATAAGCCAGCAGGATCTGGACTTTGGTATCAATATCGAGGTAAGGATTGGCAAAGCCCAATTTAAGATGGTCACATGATTTTTCCTGTTCACCCCTCTTCCTGTAAAAATCCGATAGTGATATCTGTATATAGGGGTTGTCAGGATCGTTTTCTGCAATCCGGAGGTAGGTTTCGAGTGCTTTCTCATCCATTCCGTTCGAAAGGTACAACTCAGCAAGTATCGACTTAAACCTGCTTTCCAACGGCCAGGCTTCACAGAGTACTTCCATCTCTTCAATGGCCTTTTCCGGCTTCTTCATCCGCAACCATATTTTTTGCTTTTGAATGGAGATCTCTTCAGTAATCCCTATCTGTTTTTCAATCCTGTTATAGGTATTGATCGACTTCTGGTAATTACCGACCAGTAAGTGTGTCAGGGCCAGGTCGTAAAGGTATTCCAGGTTCCCGGGGTTCAATTTTACAAGTTTATTGATCACCTCCACTGATTTATCAAACTGCATATTTTCCTGGTAAAGCTCAGATAGCAACTTGAGGTACCATACATTTTTGGGATCAATGCTAACTGCTTTCTCTGCCCATTCCAGGGCCTTTTTCTGGTTGTTGCTTACCCGTTCGATCCTTGCCAGCTCGTACATAGAGGCTGCATCCTCAGGGTCGGCATCGAGACATAGTAAAAAAAGTTCTTTCGCCTTATCCAGGTTGCCAAGTAATTTTTGAGTGTTGGCGTCGAGGAATAGCGCTGAATTGTCCTGCTTTTCTTTGTTTTTGTTCTTTCGATCAGATTTTTGTGCATAGCCTTGATCGGGAAGCACGGTCAAACTGGCAAAAAGGCCTAAGATCAGGATGAGTGGGAGTGTTTTTCTTATGCTTGTGAACATGTAGTCTTTTTATGTCAAAAATTCTATTTTAGTATAATCACCTGATAATTAGCGGTGTGCTTATTGTGTTGCTTTCGTTTAAAGCCCGGTCTATAATAAAAGCCTCAAATTTAATGGTGTCGTAAGTCGAATTGAAATTATAAATAAACAATGTGTCCTGTATCTCACCACTGATAGCTTTATTGACCCCATTGGGGGTGAGGTTAGGAATACGTGCACTGAGGGTAAGTGTGTCGTACAGCTCCGTCTCAGGATTAAACCATAGGATCGGCACCTCTTTAAGTTCGCCATTTTGCATCTCGAAATAAGTAATGATAAGGTTATAATAGTATTTTGAGTCGGGGTTGAAAGGAGGTAGGATGTCGTTGTTATCCAGCCCTATATCCCCGTCACCGTCTTCGAAATAAAACTGAAGTACGCCACGGTCGTAAATCTCAAGATCAGGGTTGTAGATACTCGTGAAGCTTGTGTATTCTATTCGCGGGATATTATCAAATTTCTTAACCTTTTTGCATGAGCCAAATCCGGTAATCAACAAGATTATCAGAAATAACTGTATTTTTGAAGGAAGCCTCATGCAGGAATTTATTTATTGTAAAATTACAAAAATTTAAATTGTTCGATTATTCTCATATCGACAGGCTGCAGAAGAAGATCTTCAGTCAGCCGTCACCTGAAGAATTTAACGAGCTGGCAATGAAAATATTTCATTACCAGGCCAGCGAAAATATACACTATCGCGATTATATAAAGTACCTGGGAGTTGATATACGGCAAATTGCAAATCATCATGCGATACCATTCCTGCCCATAGGTTTTTTCAAGAACCACAAAATCATTTCAGGTGTTTTTGATGAAGAACTTGTTTTTACGAGTAGCGGGACCGGAGGAATGAACACCAGCAGTCATTATATCAGGGATCTGAGCCTCTATAAAAGTAGCTTTATGAG
>JAGLEK010000497.1 GCA_023145125.1 Bacteroidales bacterium
ACAGTATTTGCCTGGTTTAATGACCTTGAAGATTTCCTTAATTACCATAATGTAATGCATGATGAAAGGAAAATTAGTAAAATAAGCCTGGAAGATGATTAGGGTTGCCAGCCTTAATAAGGTTGGCAACCCTAATAAGGTTGGCAACCCATATTAATAATTACCTTAATTTTGCTTTCTGAAGAAAAAATAAGATGATCGAAACCACTATACGCAATCATGCGGCACAGGCAATCAATGTTCTTTATTCTGCCAATGTTGCCCCGGAACATGTCATAATACAGAAAACAAGAAAGGATTTTGAAGGTGATTTTACAATCAACATCTTTCCTTTCCTGAAAATCAGCCGTGAGAAGCCTGATGTGACTGCCGAAAAGATTGGCAACTACCTGCTAGAACAAGTCCCGGAACTGGAGAATTTTAATATCATCAAAGGCTTTCTTAATATTGTTGTCGGTGACTCTTTCTGGACCGGATTTCTTTCAGAAAAATACAGGGATAAGATGTTTGGGAAGCAGGAGAAATCTTCCGGCAGGCCGGTGGTTATTGAATTTTCTTCTCCAAATACCAACAAGCCATTACACCTCGGCCATATCAGAAACAACCTGATTGGATGGTCAGTGGCAGAGATACTTAAGGCAAATGGAAATGTTGTGATGAAAGTGAATCTTGTGAATGATCGCGGTATTCATATCTGCAAATCCATGCTTGCCTGGGAAAAGTGGTTCAGGGATACCAGCCCCGACAGCGCGAATACAAAGGGTGACAAACTGGTGGGAGAATGCTATGTACGGTTCGACCAGGAATTAAAGAAAGAGGTGGCGGTTCTCATTGAAGGCGGAATGAGTAAGGATGACGCTGAGAAAAGCGCTCCACTAATGGCTGAAGCTCAGGAGATGCTCCAGAAATGGGAAGACAATGATACTTCAGTACGTGAATTATGGAGTACAATGAATGCCTGGGTATATCAGGGTTTTGATTTAACCTATGACCGCCTTGGCATTGCTTTCGACAAGGTCTATTATGAGTCGGATACCTATCTTTTAGGAAAACAGATAGTTCAGGAAGGTTTGAAAATGGGTGTCCTCTTTCAAGAGGAAGATGGATCGATATGGGCCGACATGACAGGTGACGGACTCGATAAAAAGATATTGCAGCGTGCTGATGGCACTTCTGTATATATGACACAGGATATAGGTACTGCCCAGCTTAGATATGATGAATATCAACCCCAAAAACTGCTGTATGTAGTTGGCAATGAGCAGAACTATCATTTTGATGTGCTTAAACTCATTCTCGACAAACTGGGCCGGAAATGGGCTGAGGACATTGTGCATGTTTCTTATGGTATGGTAGAATTGCCACATGGCAAAATGAAGTCCCGCGAAGGTACGGTTGTAGATGCTGACGAACTCATGGATGACATGTATCAAACTGCTGAGTCCATGGCCGTGGAACTGGGCAAAGCCGACGATCTGAATAAAGATGAAGCCTCACAGCTTTTTGAGATGATCAGCCTCGGGGCGCTCAAATATTTTATTCTCAGGGTAGATCCGAAAAAGAATATGCTTTTCAATCCTGAGGAATCTATCGACTTCAACGGGCATACAGGGCCTTTCATTCAGTACACACATGCACGCATTCAATCTCTCCTTAAGAAGGCAGGATCGAGGGAGCTGAAGCCTGGTGACGGAATCTTTACAGGGGATGTGCATGCAAAAGAAAAGGAGATCATAAAACTTTTATACTCCTATCCTGAAGTAATTAAGGAAGCGGCTTCGCAATACAGCCCTTCCGCGGTAGCGGCCTTTGTTTATGATCTGGCCAGGGAGTACAACCAATTTTACCAGGAAATAAGCATATTGAGGGAGGAGGATCCCGCCAAAGCGGTTTTCCGGCTTTCACTTTCTTATTTTACGGCTTCGGTGATCAACTCAGCGATGGAATTGCTGGGCATCCACGTTCCTGAGAAGATGTAATTGAATTAAATTATTCCTCGTGGCTTGCCGCGAGGT
>JAGLEK010000498.1 GCA_023145125.1 Bacteroidales bacterium
TGAAAAAATGAATTAAGTATACAAGATTATGGGAAAAAAGATATATCCTGAGTCAGGTGTAGAGCTCAAGACGTTTACGGCAAAGCACTATGATAAGATCATGAATGCCGTTTCTTTTGGCGTGTACAGGAGATTTATCATAAAAGCTGTGGATGACATGGATATCAAGCCCGGAGATTCCATCCTGGACCTGGGCTGTGGAACAGGGAGGAATGCCAAACTCATGGCGTCGCACTTATCGGAGAATGGAAAGATCATGGGCATGGATGTGTCAGAGATCATGGAAAAGCAGTTTAAGAAGAAATTTGAAGCTGATCAGAGGGTGACTTTTACCCGGCAGCGGGCAGACATTTCTTTTGACCTGGGTCATCGCTTTGATAAGATCCTGATAAGCTTTGTGATTCACGGATTTCCTCACGAGGTGAGAAAAGCTGTCATTGAAAATGTCCATAACCACCTGAAACCGGGAGGGACTTTCATGATGCTTGATTTTGCGGAATTCGACATGGGTGAAATGCCTTTCCACCACCGCTTTATCTTTAAATCGATTGAGTGTAAATATGCCTTTGATTTTATCGAAAAGGACTGGAAGAAAATATTGGGGGATAGTGGCTTTGAAGGTTTTTCAGAGACATTCTACTTAAAGAAATATATAAGGCTGTTAAAAGCTGTTAAAAAACTTTAGTTATGAAATTACGCTTTGCATTTGCAGTAAATAATGACAATCAGTTTGTTAAAAAACACTTTGGCGATGCTGATAAGTACATCATATATGAATTGAAGGATGAGCATCTGGAACAATTATCTGAAGAAATCAATCAGTTCAAAACATTGGATGAAGAACATACGCATGGATCTGCGAAAAAAGGAAACGCCATCATTCAATTTCTTAAAGGAAAAGATGTTAATGTATTGGTCTCGATGCGATTTGGTAAAAATATCAAATTGATAAATGAGCATTTTATTCCTGTCCAGATCTCTTTAAAGCATCCGGAGGAAGTAATACTAATTTTAAATAAGCATTTGCATTGGATTGCTGATGAATGGGAAAATAATGAATCCAATTATAAGCTTTTTACTGTAAATTCGGGGATATTAAAAACCTCTATTGAGAAATAAAACACTAAAGCTATGGAAGTAACTTACTTATGCCCACACTGCCGGGGTGCGATCAATGCCGACAACAACATTGTTTTATCGGCAAAAACCAGTAAAAACAAAATAGGCCTGGTGTTATTACATGAAGAGATCGGGAATTATTCTGTCACCTTAAGCTCTTCATTAACTGTTGATGAAGGTGAAATCGCGGACTTTTATTGCCCCATTTGCCATGAATGTCTGAACATCAAAAAAGGTGATTCTTTAGCCAGGTATATACGGTTGGAGAATGGCGTTGATGAATCGTTCATTATTATTTCAAGAGCGTATGGTGAAAGAATTACATTCAAAGTAGATAAGAACAGGCATATTGAAACTTATGGCGAAAGTTTAAGCAGGTTCATTGACCCTGAGTGGTTTTTATAATTTGAAATTCATGATAACATCTGAAACGAAAATTCAGGTCAGGTATGATGAAGTTGACAAAATGGGATATGTGTACCATGGAAATTATGCCAGGTACTTTCATATCAGCAGGACTGATCTCCTTCGAAAAGTTGGAATTTGCGACAAGGAATTGGAAAGTCAAAATATAATTTTGCCGGTTATTGAGATAAGTATAAAGTATCTCAAACCGGTCTTTTACGATGACTTTATTACCATCAGAACAAAGCTTTTGGAAATGCCTGAAATAAGAATAAAATTCCAGCATGAAGTAATTAACCAACACAATGAAATTATCAATGTTGCCAGTAGTACTATGGTATTTGTGGATGTAAATACGCGCAAGCCGATGATAGTTCCTGAGATACTTCATAGTAAAATTGAAAGCTATTTGAAACATAATGATCAGTAAAATGAACATGAATAATTTTGGGTCTGATTCGAAGTTATTTCATGCAGTTGATGTCCGGATGAGACAGGGGATCGGTTAACATTAATATTGTAAGCATCATGAAAGGCTATGTGCAGGTTTATACGGGAAATGGTAAGGGGAAGACAACAGCAGCCCTTGGACTTGCGGTAAGGGCGGTGGGTGCAGGGATGAAAGTCTTTATCGGGCAGTTTGTTAAAGGAATGCATTATAGCGAGCTGGATGTGATAAACAGTGATCTGGAAAATGTCACTGTGAGACAATATGGCCGGGACTGCTTTATTATTAATGAGCCAACTCCTGAGGATAAGGAAGCAGCACAGAACGGCTTCGGGAGAATACGGCAGATCGTACATGCAGGTAAACATGAACTGGTCATCCTTGATGAATTAAATATTGCCATCTATTATGGGCTGATATCGATAGATGAGGTTTTACGCCTGATAAAGGATAAACCATCCCATGTTGAGCTGGTGATTACAGGGCGATACGCTCCGGATGAATTGCTTAAAGCTGCAGACCTTGTTACGGAGATGAAAGAGGTGAGGCATTATTATCAGAAAGGGGTGCAAGCAAGAAAGGGAATTGAATTTTAACTCAATGAGACTGAATTTTCAAGAACGAAGTGAATTGAAAATTCAAAGTCGAATTGATCCTCCGGGTATCCGGGGGATTTCCATGTAGGTTCATTCAAATTTATAGAATAAATACTATTTATCATGAAAAAGAAAACAAAAATCGGTATTATCATCTGCGACCGGTACCGGTCTTGTGCCGGTGGCAAATGTTTCAGGGCATTGCAAAACCGTGAAGGGGCATTTGATATTTACGGAAAAGATGAAGACGTCGAGCTGGTGGGCTACACCAGCTGTGGTGGCTGCCCGGGTGGGAATATTGAATATACGCCTGAAGAACTCAGGAAAAATGGTGCTGAAGTGATTCATTTTGCAACCGGTTTTATCGTTGGTTATCCTCCCTGCCCCTATATAGATCACTTTCAGAAGTTTATTGAGGATAAGTATAAGATGAAGGTGGTTGTAGGAACTCATCCTATTCCTCAGAAATATTTGATCACACACACAAATCTCGGTACCTGGGAATCTCCTGAATGGGAAGGGTGGCTTAAACCGGCTATGGCTGATGAAAAAACCAGGCTGGCTTATGATTAGATACAAAGCTTATGTATAAATACCTTTTTGGCCCTGTGCCATCCCGACGCCTCGGTATGTCGCTCGGTATTGATCTTGTTCCTTTTAAAGTATGTTCCCTTGACTGTGTCTATTGTGAATGCGGGGCAACAACAAAATTGACGACTGAGCGTAAAGAATACATACTCTTCGATAAGCTAAAGGCAGAATTGGAGCATTACTTCGACAGAAATCCGGATCCGGATTATATGACCTTTTCAGGCTCAGGGGAGCCTACCTTGAATTCCAGGATCGGTGATGTAATAGATTTCTTAAAGAAGATAAAACCCGATATTCCGATTGCTGTTTTAACCAATGGAACCTTGCTGTCGTCAAAAAAGCTGCGGAAAGAGTTATTACTTGCTGATGTTGTCCTTCCGTCTCTGGATGCTGCATCGAATGCATCATTCCAAAAACTAAACCGGCCGCATCCTTCTTTGCAGCTGGATGAATATATAAAAGGGCTTATTGATTTCAGGAATGAATTTTCAGGTAAGATATGGCTGGAAGTATTTATACTCCCCGGATATAATAATGAGGAAAAAGATCTGCTCTTCCTTAAGGATGCAATTGAACATATCAGCCCGGACAGTGTACAGTTGAATACTTTGGACCGGCCGGGAGTGGTGGAGGATATCCGTCCGGCAACATATGCTGAATTAACCGGCATTGCAGATTTCCTGGGACTTGATCATGTGGAGGTAATTGCCGCTGCCCCTAAAAGAAAAGAAGTAAAATCGTATCGTGAGGATATGGAAACTGCTATTCTGGAAACCATTGCCAGGCGACCGTGTACACTCGATGACCTGTCCGGGATCCTGGGTGCCCACATCAATGAAATAAATAAGTACCTCGGGGTTTTAGAGAAGGAGAACAAGATTACAACATCCGTTCAGGCCAGGGGCGTATTTTATGTACTCCCAAAACATGCAGGCGGGTAGGGGAGGCCATTTAGGGTTTAGAGTTTAGGATTTCTTTATAAAACCCTCCATGCCCCCCCTTTGGCAGGGATTCTTTACTGCATGGCGTGCCCCCTATTTATCCGACTTTTGAAAGATATTCAAGTTGCTTTTTATTAAGCACTTCTATCTCTTTCCCTTTGATATGCAAGATCTCCTGTTCCTTAAACTGTCCCAGTATCCTGCTGGTGCTTTCCTTCGACATACCTGCGAGTTCGGCCAGGTCTTTGCGGGAAATGGTGAGTGTGAAAACACGACTGTAATATATTTCATTGACCAGGTAAAGAAGCGCGTCCGCTATGCGGGCTTCCATGTTTTTGTATATTAAATTGATGAGTCTTTTGGAATAATGGTTCTGTACCTGGTTTAAATGTGAAAAAAGGGATGGGACATATTTTTTGTTTGATAATATAATGGATTTAAACACGTCGATATCAATGAGACAAGCAGTGGAATCCATCACGGTAACACTTGAGCGGTACAGCATATTATCATCAAAAATTGCAGGAAAATCCAATATTTGAAATGGTTTGCCAAGCCTGAGAATCAAATTCTTATCATGATCCCCTTCAATCATCACCTTGGCCATGCCACTCAGAAGAAATATCAGGTAGTTTGAGGATGTTCCCTGCTTATAAATTGTTTCACCTGCTTTGTAAAAAACCTCAGTTTTGTTTTTGTTTAAAAGATCACGCTCTTCTTCACTCAGGTTGCTGAAAAAGCATTTATGCTGGTGGATGCACAGTCCGCATTTTATTTTTGAATTGCTATTCAGCATCTTAAGTTCATATTATGCTAATAAATTGAGTTATCTCAATTTATTCCTGTCAACATATCACTTATTAAATGTAGGATGTATATTGCGAATTTACACTTTTGTAGCATAAAAATGAAAAAATAATGGAATCGCATCATACCATGATGAAATATGGAACAATTTATAAGCGCGAAACCCTTATAAATGCGTTTCCGGACACGAATGGTAGTTACCTCGTCTTAAAATCAAATGATCCGTTTCCCGGGTTTTATTGTTCCGAAAAAAACCCGGCCGACAACTCGTGTAAGGAAAATTCCTACTATTTGCCTGTGTATAACGTGCCGAATTGCCATGAAGATATAATTTGCAGTATATGCCTGGGAATATATAACGATACCAAAATACAGGTTTGCGGGGCCCAGATGCTGCTTGGAGGCAAGTTTGTTAATGCAATTCGAATAAAGGGCACAGAAGCGAAAGGGATCGAAAAGATTGTTTCTGTTTTTATTGAGAACGGTATTCGTTTCTATAAACAAAAAGATGTGAGTACATATCTTTCAAAAATATATCTGAAATCATTTTTTACTATTAAGGAAATTGAAACATCTGTTTTTCAAAATACGATCTCATCTGAGCTTTTCTATTTTGAGATTCCCGAGAAACTGGATTGGGCAACTTTTGAGCAACTCGTGACTTTTCAAAAAACACATTCATCCTTTAAAAATTTCGATGCTGCTCTTGGCTATTGGATACACAAACCGGCTTTTATTGACTTTGTAAGGGTTTATGGTAAAAAGCTGAAGTTAACACAGCTTTTGGCCATTAAAGAAGATTTTCTTTATAACCTGGCACAATACAGGGAACAGAAGATATTGATTTAAAACAACATACTATGAAAATTAAAGGCATTGCCGTCATATTCATTTTATTGCTTTCCACCTGGCTGGTGCTGAATCATTCATTGCAGCTGCCAATCATACTGATCGGTGTGGGTTTGGCGGCATTTCTTTCACTGATAATGTGCGATAAATGTTCAGTCTTTAATGAAATTAAGTTTACACCGAAAGCTTTTCTATATACCTTCTTGTATATCGGTGTTTTCATTTTTGAACTGTTCAAATCAAATATTGACATTGCAAGGAGGGTGCTTTCCCCAAAACTCCCGATCAATCCGGGCATTGTAAAGGCAGAGACGATACTACAATCCCAGATGGGCCGGCTTATCCTGGCAAATTCCATCACCCTTACTCCGGGAACATTTACCATCGATATAATCGGAAATACACTTTACATTCATTGTGTAAATATTGAAGGTGATGATATGGAGCAATATGCACAGAATATAGTTAGAAAATTTGAAAAATATCTGGAGGTGCTTTATGGTTAATTTAATTCTTACAATCGCACTCTTGCTGATCGGCTTGTCTTTTATCCTTGTCGTTATCCGCTTCATCATTGGTGAAACTGTTATTGATCGCGTAGTTGCCCTTGATCTTCTCACGGTTAGCTCTATCGGACTCATCGTAATGCTGGCGCATTTCTTCGGACGGGCCATTTATATTGATGTGTCACTTGTATATGGCATCCTGAGTTTTATCGGGGTAATTGTTATTGCAAAATATCTTGAAAAAAGTCTGTAGTATGGAATATCTGAAAATTACAGGGGCTGTTATCACACTCATCGGTGCAATATTTATCTTATTTGCCTCAATTGGAATATTGCGCATGCCCGATGTATACAACCGCATCCAGGCCGGGACCAAAGCGTCTACACTTGGCTCAATCCTTGGCCTGTTTGGCATTGGACTGATCCATCCGGATTGGATGCTCAAACTATTGTTGCTGATAATGTTTGTATTGATCTCAAATCCGGTCTCATCACATGTTTTGGGACGGGCGGCACATTACATCAAAGTTCCGCTTTCTGACCTAACGCTTCTGGATAAGCTTGAAGAAGATACCGGATCGGAAACAGCAGAAAAGGAGGGAGACAAATGATTTATTCAATAATCTTAACACTTTTGGCATTGATAATGATTGTCATGGCATTTATAGCCATTTATCATAAGAGCCTGCAGGTGGCTGTCATTGCCTCAGGCATTATCAGCCTGTTTGCATCAGTGATCTATATATTTCTGGCCGCCCCTGATGTGGCTATCACCGAGGCTTCTATCGGAAGTGCACTCACAGTGGTAATTTTCTTTTATGTGTTAAATAAAATACGTCGGATCGATGATAAGAAATAGCATATTGCTTCTAATAATTGCAGGCCTGGCCTTTATATTCTATCATGAACTAAGTGCATATCATGGGAATGATGGCCTGAACGAAACGGCAAACTATTATGCCACAAAGGGCCTTTCAGAAGTTGGGGCAGCCAACCTCGTTACATCAGTTGTCGTAACCTACAGGGGCCTGGATACCCTGGGGGAAGTGACAATATTATTCCTTACTGCAGCCATCCTGGCATTGATGTTTAAAACCAGCCATAGCCAAAAAGAAACACAGAAAAGAATAACCAGCGAGCTGCTGATCACTGCGTCCAATGTCCTGCTCCCTGTTATTTTCCTTGTTGGTATATATATATTCATTAATGGACACCTGACTCCCGGGGGAGGATTTCAGGGAGGAGCTGTTTTGGCTTCAGCTATGGTACTGATGCTGTTATCTATCTCGGGAAGGAAAATAAAGCATGCAGTATTGGATTTTATCGAAGCTATATCGGGCATTGCATTTGTTCTGCTCGGCATTCTCGGAATCTTTCTTGCCGGCGGTTTTCTCGACAACAGCATCTTCTCACTGGGGACTTTTGGAGAACTCTTCAGTGCCGGTGCCATCCCGGTGATATACAGCTTCATCGGGCTTAAAGTGGGTGCCGAACTGTCGAATATTATCTTAGTATTGAACCAAACACAGAACGTGGAAAAATGAAATATTTCAGTGTCGAATACATAAGCATCTTTGCGGGATTTATTCTTCTGCTTATAGGCCTGTGGGGTATTATCTCACAAAAAAATATCCTTAAGATCATTATCAGCTTCTCGATCATTGATACCAGTATCCACCTCATACTGGTCAGTGTTGGCTATATTAAGAACAGGACTGCACCCATCATTGACGGACCGGTTACCCGGGCCGATGCGGCACAGCAGGTTACCGATCCGGTTCCACAGGCTTTGGTGCTTACTGCCATTGTAATTGGAGTTGGAATCACCGCTCTTATGCTCAGTTATGCGCTGAAGCTATATGAGAAAAATAAATCTTTAGAAATTGATAAATACAAAAGTTTAAAATGGTAAGTCCAATATATATTATCGCTGTTTTACTGGGGATTGCCTTCTTATTGGGGCTTTTTAAACAACCAGGTGCTAATTTTGTCCGATTCGCTGCCGTCATTACACTGGCGTTTCCGGTATTCGTTTCTGTGGGTTGGTTAATACATTTCATCATAGATCCCGCTGAACCTTTTATGGTGTATACTGCCGGGGCGCTTCCTCCATTTTCCATCAACCTGAAAATGGGACTGGAAGAAGCTTTTATGACTTCCGCAGTGAATGTCCTCGGATTCTTTGGCTTCATATATTTATATAAGACGTTGAAAGCACAGGGGGAAAAGGCAGTTGTGCTCTTCCTGGTACTTATCATGGGCCTGAATGTGGTTATTATGACCCGTGATATCTTCAATCTGTTTGTTTTCCTGGAAATTTCATCCATTGCTCTCATTGGAATGATATTTTTTAAAAGGGACCTTAATTCTTTTTCGGCCGGATTTAAATACCTGATCGCAGTTACTGTAATATCCTCCTTCTTGCTTATCGGGATAGGCTTTATTTACTATCTGGGAGGAACTCTGAATATTGATGACTTCATTGCTAATAACAATGGCCTCACAAGAGGATTAAGCACTGCTGTATTCCTGGTGCTGATAGCTGTATTACTTGAATTAAAACCCTTTCCGGCAAACGGATGGGCCCTGGATGTTTATCAGGCAGCGCATCCGGGGATTAATGCCATTATTTCTGCAGGGACTGCAACAGCCGCTCTGTTTGCCGTATATAAATTGCTGCCCTTCGGGGGAGATCTATGGCTGAATATTGCAGTAATAATTGGCTTGATAACATTTCTGGGTTCAAATTTCCTGGGGATCTCGCAGAAAAATGCCAATCGCCTGCTGGGCTACTCTTCCATCGGACAAATAGGCTTGCTCCTTGCAGTAATGGGTTTTTCAAAACACCTGGGTGAGCATTTCCAAATGGTATTTTTTGCTCTTTTTATCAGTCATTTTCTGGCAAAGGCTGGCTTGTTCTGGCTTTCCGGGCTAATTGCTAAAGATGAGATAAAGGATTGGGCTGTATTGCGCAAAAAACCTCACTTGCTTTTCCTGTTTGGCTTATTTGTTTTTACATTGATCGGCTTTCCTCCCTTTCCTTCTTTTTACGGAAAATGGCAATTGGTCATGGACCTTGCATCTAATTATAACTACTGGTGGATCGGTTTGATCTTGCTGGGGTCAATATTTGAAGGAGTCTATCTTTTCCGCTGGCTGGGATATGCCATGAAACTTGAACCTGAAGAAGGCAGTAGCATAAAACTGGATTGGGAAAAGATAATCCCAATAGCTGTATTTGGCTTGCTGATATTCCTTGCAAGCTATTTTACGAATGAAATATTCCCGTCAAATTTTAATATCAATCTTATCCCTGTATACTTTGTATTATTTCTTTTTGTAATTGATTTTCTGCCGGCATATATCAAAAATACCATCGCCATAGCCGGTATGGGGTTTTATGCATACTATATCTATCCGGACATTGAACAGGATACTCTCAGGCTGGTTTTTGCAGGCATCTTTCTTCTTGGGGGAATATTGACCATGTTTGCCGGATATTCAGTGAAAGGCCGCAGGCCGGGCTTCTTCCCATTTGCTATAATGATGTACGCAGGCTTGATAGGATTGGTGGAAGCAGAAAATCTATTCCAGTTTTTCTTTGCATGGGAATTGATGACCCTGGGCTCATACATATTGATCATACGTGGTAAAAAATCAATCTTGCATGCCTACAATTATATGCTCTTTTCGCTTGGCGGTGCTTATATGATATTTATGGGGATTGCCCTGGCCTACAATGGCCATACTTCTATTTCTCTTGAGATGTTGCAAACAGCATCTTTCCCCGGATGGGCATACACCTTACTTGCATTGGGATTTCTTACCAAAACGGCAGCATTAGGCTTTCATATATGGCTTCCCGGAGCACATGCAGAAGCAGAATCCGATGTTTCACCAATGGTTTCGGGTATACTGCTGAAAGGCGGTGTCTTTGGTTTGCTGGTGCTGTTCATGGCCATGGGGGGTGAACAGGCTGGAGAGCATCCTTTATTGTATGCTTTAGGATGGCTGGGTGCTATTACAGCGCTCGGTGGTAACCTGATGGCTGTTTTTCAGGAAGATGCAAAACGTTTGCTTGCTTATTCCAGCGTCGGAAACCTTGGGTATATCCTCTTTGCCTTTGCGTTTATGACTAACATTGGCTGGCTTACCGGGCTCACATACTCTATAAACCACTTCTTGTTTAAAACCTTGCTGTTTCTTGCTATAGGTGGTGTGGTTTGGCGGGTGAAAACACATAATATGTATGAAATGGGTGGTCTCATCAAGCGGATGCCATGGAGCTTTATTGCCGTGTTAATAGGGATCATCACACTGGCAGGGATCCCCCCGCTTTCAGGTTATGCAGGCAAATGGTTGTTCTATAATGCTGTAATTACCAAAGGTTGGTATTTTCAGGGTGCCATTGTTTTCTTTGCCGGTACTATTGCATTCCTGTATTGCTTTAAGCTTATTTATTCCATCTTCCTGGGGCAACCGAAGGATAAGTTCAGAAAGGTTAAGGAAGCACCCATATGGTATCTCATTCCTCAGTTCATCTTGATGATAGGGATAATGGTATTTTCTGCACGTCCTGATCTGATACTCAAGCCTATCGGAGATTTGTTGTCGCAGTCGGCTTACTTTCCAACCGATCCACTGAGCTGGGAAAATGTTACCGCCTCTACAAACCTTGGTTACTGGAGCGGTTATAAGATAATGCTGGTCATTGGCGGAATGTTTGTCGTATTGCTGGCATGGCTTATGATAATGAGCAGGAAGGCGAAAAATGTGAAGCAGTTTAATATTGTCTATGCGGGAGAAAGGCCTTTCACGCCGGAAACCACCCATTATTCACACAATATGTTTGCACCCTTTAATAAAGCTTTAGGCTTCTTGACTACGCCGGTGGTAACAGATTTCTGGAATGGCGTGAACGATACTTCTCACGCCTTTGCTGACAGCTTCAGGAAAATATACACCGGCAACGGGCAAACATATATTGCTCATATACTGGCATACATCGTAATTGTTTATTTAATTCTGCTATAGAAAATGGAAGTGATTACAAAAATAGGATTCGTATTATTGGGATTGTTTATCATTCTCAATTGGGGCCTGATCATGACCGGTATCATTCGGAAGATCATAGCCAGGATAAGCATGAGGCGTGGCATTAGGTTGTTTCAACCGTATATCAACCTCATAAAGAACTACAGCATACGCTCGCAAATCACACATGGTGTAATGTTTTATCTGGGGCCCGTTTTTCGCCTTTCAGGAGGTGTGGGTATTTACTTATTTATGCCCCTGATCTATGGATCGGAAATATGGAGTAACTATTCATTCACCGGTGACCTTATTCTGATAACATATTTTATGTTTTTTGGTATGCTTGGAATGGCGCTTGGTGCGGGTGAAGGTGGCCATCCTTATTCTGCCATCGGCATCTCAAGAGGACTGGCACAATTTACAGCTATCGAAGTGCCGCTTACACTGGCCATCCTGTCCATAGCAATTCAATACAATTCGTTATCCATAACTGAAATTGTTGCTGCCCAGCAGGG
>JAGLEK010000499.1 GCA_023145125.1 Bacteroidales bacterium
ATATCCATCATTGCCCCGAATTCACCTGTTTTGATATCCCGGCCGGTTTCTGTTGACAGCATTTTGATAAATGAATTATACAAAGGAATTGCGATATCAGGCTTCGAGGCCTTGATATATGATGGCCTGTTGCCTTTTTTTGTGCTGGCATGCAAGGTGAACTGGCTTACTACCAGCATTTCGCCACCAACATCTTTTACCGATAGATTCATGATGCCCTCCCGGTCCGGGAAGATCCTGAGATTCGAGATCTTGCTGCATAACCAATCAATATCGCTTTGATCATCTGCATCTTCAATACCCAGTAGTATCAGCAATCCGTCAGGTATAGCGCTTTTCACTTTATCGTTGATACTTACGGAAGCTTCGGTGACTCTTTGTATGACTACTCTCATAATAAGCTTTGTAATACAAACTTAGTAAATTCTTAGCTTTGTGAAATAATCTAAAGCAAATATCCCATGACACGGCTCAGTGTAAATATTAATAAGATTGCCACCCTCCGGAATGCAAGGGGAGGTAATGTTCCTGACGTAGTTAAGTCAGCGATCGATTGCGAAAGATTTGGCGCTCAGGGTATCACTGTGCACCCACGCCCGGATGAACGGCACATACGTTATCAGGATGTGCTTGACCTGAGGCCGGTGGTAAAAACAGAATTTAACATCGAAGGTTATCCAAACAAGGAGTTTATCGACCTGGTGACAAGTGTAAAACCGGAACAGGTAACCCTGGTCCCTGATCCGCCGGGTGTGCTTACTTCCAATGCCGGATGGGATACCATAAAAAATGAAGCCTTTCTGACAGAGGTCATTGCTGAGTTCAAACGTTCAGGAGTTCGTGTTTCGGTTTTTATTGAGACTGATGCCGGCATGATTGAGAATGCCGCAAAGACCGGAGCCGACAGGGTTGAGCTTTATACAGAGTCTTTTGCCCATGATTTTCCTGCCGGAAAGGAGAAGGCGATCAAGCCTTTTGTCGATGCTGCCCTCGTGGCAAATAAAGTCGGCCTGGGCCTCAATGCCGGCCATGACCTCAGCCTTGAAAACCTCCGGTATTTTGCTGAACAGATCCCCGGATTGCTGGAGGTTTCTATCGGTCATGCATTGATCAGTGATGCGCTTTATTTGGGGTTGGAGAATACTATTCAGATGTACCTCAGGCAGTTGATTGCAGGCGGTGGGCGGTAGGCGGTAGGCAGTAGGCTGTGAGCCTATGGGTGCCTTTGTGGTAATATGGAAGGATGCTGGATAACTCCCTTCCCCATTCTTATTCTTATTCCTTGTTCCTCTGTTC
>JAGLEK010000005.1 GCA_023145125.1 Bacteroidales bacterium
AGATGTAGCAGTGCTTCTTAACCTGAATGGGTTTGCAGATGTTGAGCTTCGGAAGGATATGCAGGGGAAGCTGAGGATGGTTCTAGGTGTTCCACCTTCGCCAGGGCTACGGTGGACAAAGTAGGTGTTAGGTGGGGGATTTTGTTTTCTGCCATCCATTTCTTTCTTTAAAATGATCAGGATTCATCATCATAGTTCTGCTCCAACATGAAGTCACGCTGAGACTTCAGGAGGTTAATAGTATCGAACAGTATTGATTTCAATTCACTTAATATCCCGAAGTACATCAGGCTATTCTTGGTGCCGGCCTCATGGTTCTTGATACGCTTGACCTGCTTCTTATTGATCTGGTCAATAAGCTTAATGATTTCAACTTGTGTTTCAATGATACTGTCAATTTCAGTGTAGCGGTGTTCGTTGATCGATTTAAGGATGTCATCATAAAGATCAGCTATTTTGGTGCTTAGCTGATTCAGCTCTTCAACCTGGTCAGGCAACAGTCCTTTGTGGTTATTGTCGACATGTGTGGTGGCTGATTTGGCGATGATATATATTGACCGTGTGACCTCTCTGAGAAAGTCGAGCACCTGTACATAAAAGTGCCCGGCATCGATGGAATCTTTTTCAAACTTATCAATGGTAACATGAACATTATCCTTGAGAAATTTGGCCTGCTTGTTTAATGAAGAAGCTTCTTTGCTTTTCTTCCTGAGCTTTTTATGGTCCTCGTTTGCAAGGCCCTTGATCACGGAGAGGAATGTGCTGGGTACTTCTGACAGGATCTCCACAATGGTGTTTGAATACTTATCAACGATATTTTTGCCATTGATTGTGTCATCTGCATCAATGCTTCTTTCACGGGCATCTTTCTTTTCAACTCTTTTCTTGTGAATCAGGTGGGTACGGAAAACAACGAATGCAGCAATGGCGATAAGTATAATTACAGCTGGCATTTTACCATAATAAATGATTGTGGCAAGCAGGAATGCTGCTGTAAATGCCGAGAATGCTGTCAGGAACCAGCCACCAACCACCGAAAGTACACCGGTTACACGGTAAACTGCACTTTCTCGCCCCCAGGCACCATCGGCCAATGATGTCCCCATGGCTACCATAAAAGTTACGTAGGTAGTTGACAGAGGAAGTTTCAGCGAGGTAGCAAAGGCAATAAGGATACTGGCTACAAAAAGGTTAACAGAAGCCCTGATCAAATCAAAAGAACTGGCATCAATTTGTTGCTGGGCAATGTTGCTTTCCCTAACCTTTTGCATGTCGAACCTGTTATCGATAGATCTTCTTATCGGGCCGGGGATCACATAATTCACACCACTGGAGACTAACCTCACATTTCTGACCAGTACCCTTGAGAACAATGTGGAACTGAACCTTTCACTGCCTTCGCCCTGACGGCCAAGGTTCACCTCAGTTTGAATAACTGAATGGGCTTTCTTTGACAGGTACAGGGTGACCACCATGATCAGGCCGGCAATCAGGAGCATCCAGGTATCCGTCCTTATCTTACCGGATAAAGCAGTCATAAGCATCCCGTTAGGGTCGGCATCGGGTGCAGCCTGGAAAGCGAGGAAAGAATCATATCCGGCCAATGGTACGCCGATAAAGTTTACCAGGTCATTTCCGGCAAAGGCCATTGCAAGAGCAAATGTTCCAACCAGAACGATGGTCTTCAATATATTGAACTTTTTATATATCATTGACAGCAGCTGAAGAATGATCGTCCAACTTACGAAGCTCACCATGACAATAGTCCATGAATTACTTGCAATCCATGCTTTGGCAGTTTCATCCATAAAGGAAGCTCCTTTGGCCCCTTTAAGGAGCATGAAATAAGTGATTGCAGTGATAGCCAAACCACCCCAGATAGCTCCAAAGGTCCTGATGTTCTTATTATAGTTAAATGTGAATGCCAGCCTGGCAATATATTGCACGAAGGCTCCGATTGAAAATGCAACCACCACCGATAATAAAATCCCTGAAATGATCCGCAAAGCATTTGATGAATTAATGTAGCTTGCTATAGTCTCAACTTCTCCGGGTGCAGCATAATATACCTTAAGCATTGCTATGGCAACCGCAGCACCAAGTAATTCAAACACGATAGAAACGGTTGTGGATGTAGGCAACCCAAAAGTATTGTATGCATCCAGTAAGATCACATCCGTGATCATCACCGCCAGGAAAATGATCATGATCTCAGAAAAGAAAAACATTTCAGGATTGAATATCCCTTTCCTGGCTACCTCCATCAGACCACTTGAAAAAGTGGCACCTGCAACTACACCAAGTGCTGCAATCAGCATGATGATCTTGAAGGGAGCGGCCTTTGCCCCAATGGCGGAATTCAGAAAGTTAACGGCATCATTGCTTACACCAACAATAAGATCGGAGAAGGCAAGCCCAAAAAGTGCGATAACAAGAATCAGGTAAAAGGTTTCCATATGGGATTTATTGTTTCAACAAAAATAGAAACACCACACAGAGTGGGGGGATTAACAATGTTAAGTTATCGTTAATTCTTGTTGTAAAGCAATACAGTTACCATAAGGTTCTTAGCCTTCAATGTTATCCCCATCCTGCTCCAGGATAAAGTCCCTTTGTGATTTTAAGAGATTTATGGTGTAGAAGAGGACATTTTTGATCTCACCAAGGATCCCGAGGTACATCAGGCTGTTTTTTGTGCCGGACTCATGGTTCTTGATTCGTTTGATCTGCTTCTTGTTCACCTGATCGATCATGCTCAGCAGTTCAACCTGCTTACTGATAATGCTATCTATATCAGTATAGTTGTTCCCCCTGATCGAGACCAGGATCTCATCGTACAACTCTGCCACCCTGCTGTTGAGCTGGTTCAACTCTTCCACCTGTTCGGGTAGCAGTCCCTTGTGGTTGTTGTCAACGTGAGTAAGAGCAGTTTTGGATATAAAATGAACCGACCTGGTAATTTCGCGCAGGAAGTCGAGAACCTGAACATAGAAGTGCCCGGTATCAACAGAATCTTCTTCCAGCTTGTCGATCGTAAGATGGATATTATCTTTCAGGTATTTGGCCTTTTTGCTCAATACCGAGGTTTCTTTGCTCTTCTTGCGAAGCTTCTTCAGGTCCTCATTGGCCAGGCCTTTGATCACAGAGAAGAATGCCTTCGGAACTTCTTCGAGGATCTCTGTTACCGTAACCGAACACTTATCTATAATGTTAGTGCCATTTATCTTCTCTTCGGTGTTGAAGCTTTTGTCTCTTTCTGTCTTTTTTGCTTCTCTTTTCTTGTGAAGAAGGTGTGTGCGAAACACAACGAATGCTGCGAAGAGAATAAGTGCAATAATAGCAGGCATCTCTCCGAAGTAAATGATCATTGCAAGAATAAAAGCCACCGTGAATGCCGATAAGGCGGTGAGGAACCATCCTCCGATCACTGAGAGGACACCGGTTACCCTGAATACAGCACTCTCCCTGCCCCAGGCACCATCGGCCAATGATGTTCCCATTACAACCATGAAGGTCACGTAAGTTGTTGACAGGGGAAGCTTCAGTGAGGTACCGAAGGCAATCAGGATACTTGCAACTACAAGGTTCACCGAAGCCCGGATCATGTCAAAGGAGGTTTCATCTTTCTTTTGCTGCTCAATATTATCGTTCTTAACCTTGTCGAAATCAAACCTGTCTTCAATTCCTTTTTTTACCTGGTTAGGGATAAGATAGTTGACGCCCCTGGCCATACTCCTTGTTTGCCTGACAATGACCCTTGAAAATAATGTGGAACTAAATCTCTCACTTCCTTCGTCCTGGCGGCTGAGGTCAAGTGAGGTGGTTACAACTGAACGTGCCTTTTTTGATTTGTACAGGGTGACGACCATTATAAACCCTGCGATCAAAAGCATATATGTATCCGTTTTTATTTTTCCTGAAAGTGCAGTCATCAGGAACCCATTGGGGTCGGACCCGGGGTTTGCCCGGAACTCCAGGAAAGACTCATATCCTGCCAGTGGCACGCCGATAAAATTCACAAGGTCGTTGCCGGCAAAGGCCATGGCAAGTGCAAAGGTGCCTACCAGAACGATGATCTTGAGTACATCCAGCTTTTTAAAGGACATGGTGAGTATCTGGAACAAAACAGTCCAGAAGATAAAGCTAACCAGTACTATCAACCACTGACTATCATGGATCATAGCTTTTACGCTGTTATCCATAAAGGAGGCTCCCTTAGCCCCTTTGATGAGCATGAAATAGGTGATCGCGGTAAGCGCTATCCCTCCCCAGAGGGCTCCGAAATACTTCAGATTTTTTTTATAGTTGAAGGTAAACATTAACCTGGCAATGTACTGTACGATGGCCCCTACCGTAAAGGCCACCGCCACCGAGAGCAATATCCCGAATATGATCATCAGGGCATTGGAGGAATTGATATAGGTTCCCAGGTCCGCTAAAGTTTCGCTGGATGCATATATTTTCAGCAGGGAGATGGCTACCGCTGCTCCCAGGAGTTCGAATACAATGGAAACTGTGGTAGATGTTGGTAAACCGAGAGTGTTAAAGGCGTCAAGCAGGATCACATCGGTGATCATAACCGCAAGGAAAATGATCATGATCTCTGAAAAGTAAAACTGCCCGGGATGAAATATCCCCTTCCTGGCTACTTCCATCAGGCCACTGGAGAATGTAGCCCCTACCAGTACACCAAGGGCTGCAACAATCATGATGGTCTTGAAAGGAGCCGCCTTCGCACCGATGGCAGAATTCAAAAAGTTAACGGCATCGTTACTGACACCTACGATCAAATCTGAAATAGCGAGGCCAAAAAGTACAATAACAAGGATCAGGTAAAATGCTTCCATTAGGTTTTGAAATGGATATAAAAATAGAAAACCAAACCATTGGTGAATATGAAAAAGTGTAATTTGTTATCCACAATATTGTTAATGTTGTTGATATCTTTGAATGCATATTCTCAGGAGGCTGTAAATGAGGTTTTTCAAACTTATTTCGTCACGGCAGAAAACCTGGTCGCTGACCCCGGTTGTCCCACCCGCATCAAAACTAAACAACTCCAAGCATTCCAAACACTCCAGGCACTCTAAGTACTCCAAGTACTCTAAGTACTTTAAGTACTTCAAGTACTCATTTTATCATCCTCATCACCGGCGAATCGATCTTCATAAGAGGAAGGATTTCCTCGTAAGTCAGGTTGATGCTGATAGCCCCCATAGAATAGGGCGCCAGCTCGTAAGGGTTATAATAAAAGCCAATGCTGTTTGTTGTAAGGTAAAAGTTGTCGGAAAGGGGGATATGGTTCTCAAAGAGGCCTGCTTCCGTGAGTGATTGCTCCGGCCCGAGGTAATAATCCATGCGGTATTTGCGCTCCAGGAGCTTGCTGAGTTCATCTTCATAGCCGGCGTCGAATATCTCATCCAATGCAAGCTGCTTCATCTCTTTATTGTCGAAAACGAGGAAGCGCGAAATACCCATCCCATGAGCTCCTCCGGTATAGGCAAAATTATCGGCCCTGTATACTAAAATGCCGTCCGTATTTATGTTGATATAGCTCGTTGCGATCATCTCCCAGTTGAAGGAATATCCCCCGTCATAAATATCAATATTGGCATCGAGGTATTTTCTGAAATAATTATTGCTGTATACGTACAGGATTGAGTCATCGGGAACGGAATCGATCATTTGCTGTCCAAAAAAAGCCTTCATGATCGCAGCCTTAAGCGGAGCCGTCGAATTATCATCTTTCGGCAGAAGCAATGATAGCGTAATATGGGCAAGGGGTGAATCAATGGTGTCAAGGAGTACGGAATCCCTGCTAATGCAATATCCATTGAATGCGATGCTTCCCGAAGAATAATCATCTTCAATGATGAAGGACCGGGATATGCTGCTTTTATGCTCCCTGTATGTTCCTTTAAACATCTCATCAAGCATGCCCGAATACTCACCGGATTCAATGTTTTGGGAGTAAGCGAGGATGCTTGCCACCCCATGTTCATCGATGCTTCCTTCCAGCCTTTGTGTTTGTACCATACCGGCAAGCGCACCTTCTTCAACAAGCTTTTCAGGGAAAGTGCAGTTACCGCTGATATCACTTCCGGAAATAATTAAATCGACGATTATCTTATCGCCTCCCACCAGGCCGCTCATGTGCTTATAGGAAAAGCTGCACGCATAATCCTGACTGAATAAAATAATTGTGATGCATGCTGCAACAAAGGTAAAGACGAGTTTTTTCATGGTAAGATCGGGTTACTGCAATTTCAAAGTTAGTTATTTATTTTTTATTTGGGCCCTTCGGCTTCGCTCAGGACAGGCTATTGGGCGGTAGGCAGTAGGCTGTAGGCTGTATAATATTGAACCCCTAATTCAACATTAAAAATTAAAAATTCAAAATTTCAGTATCCAGTATCCAGCATCCAGCATCCAGTATCCAGTAACCAGAAACAAGTAACTTTTTTTCTCTATATTTGGCTACCATATCCATATAACTATGTCTCATAATAAAGAAGAAAAGAACGAAAACCACTTATCACGCAAAACATACGAAGATGAGTTGGAGGAGTTACAGATAGAACTTGTTAAGCTTCAGGAGTGGATCAAGCACAAGGGCCTTAAGGTAGTTGTCGTCTTTGAAGGACGGGATGCGGCTGGCAAAGGTGGAACTATCAAGAGGATCACGCAAAC
>JAGLEK010000050.1 GCA_023145125.1 Bacteroidales bacterium
CGGATACAAGTGCAGCTATATTCATACCTGATTTTTTACAAAAATACTAAAAGCAGCCTATATTTATGAATGAGAATTATATAGAGATGTTTAGATATTAACATTTTTTAAATAAGAATTTTATTTTCGTGTACAACCTTTCCCGTCCTTTGCGGTCTTTTGTTTTTACTACCCAAATCTGACTGTTGAGAATTACGATACTGCCAGCACTCATTTTTACCATGAAAGAACTTATAAGGCATTTCATTTTATTCCTATCCGGGTTTATTTTGCTCTCTGTATCACAGGCCCAGAACCCTGGCTGTGACGGAGAACGTTTCCTTTATCCTGTCTTCGACAGTGTGACGGTTGTTTCGGATGTCATTTACGGCAATAATATCACTGTTGGGGGGAAGGAAATTGACCTTAAAATGGATATCTATGAGCCCTATAAAGATACCTTGTCATTACGTCCTGTTATATTTATCGTTCATGGCGGGGGCTTTACTTCAGGCTCAAAAAGTGGTGGCAGATTTGTAAAATTAAGTAAGAATTATGCTTATAGAGGCTATGTAGCTGTTTCTATCGATTACCGTTTGTATGATCTGACGGCCCCTCCCGACTCGTTTCTTCTTAAGGATGCTATTGTACGCAGTATGGGCGATCTCAAAGCAGCTATGCGTTTCATGTATGAAGATGCGGCTACCAAAAATGCTTATAAAGTTGATACAAATTATTTTTTCCTGTTTGGGACTTCCTCCGGGGCGATCATAGCCAACACCACTGCATATCTGGATGACATTAACGAGGCTGATGAACAGATGAGACAGCTGATAAATACTCACGGTAGTTTACCCGGTAACTCAAGTAATAACTTACAGTTCAAGCCACAGTCCAGGGCAATTATGAATTCTTCAGGAGGCATGCTCGACCACACATATATCGATGATGAAGATCCCCCCCTGGTCAGCATTCATTGTACTGATGACCCTATTATGCCTTTTAAGCGTGATTGGCTGATTATCATGGGGGATTCTGTTGTACAGGCATATGGTTCATTTTATCTTCATGGGAGGGCAAATTTTACCGGTATTGAAAATACGCTGATCACGATTCCGGGAGCGTTTCATCTTCAATATTATTGGAATCCGATATACTATGATTCCATGATGAACACATCATCATCAATGTTCCGGAGTATCATCTGTGCAGATAGTGGTGGAAGCATTCCTGTTGCCATCAATGAGGCTCAGCTTCAGTCTTCAATATTCATTTATCCCAATCCTGCCGATCAATATGTGATCATCGAAAACATCAAGAGTGGGGAGATGGAGATCTATAATTCCTCCGGAATACTCATCAGAAAGGAAAGGCTGACGAATGCCAGGGTCAGCGTGCAAAACCTGAAACCCGGAATATACTTTATGATAGTAAGAGAAGGACACAATATTCACAGGCACAAGTTAATGATCGCCAGGTGATCATTCCCCGCTAACAACGATCTCATCTACAAACAGCCATGCAGGTTTGCCAGCGTTCCTGTGCCATTCAGGAAGGACATTATTCATTACATGTATTTTAATATATCTGGTGTTAATCCCCGGATATTCCGGCGCAGCAACACGCTTCAATATCTGGCGGTCCTCTGTCGGGCCACCACACTGAGCAACAGGAATGATCATGTAATCCACCCCATCTTCAGATGTATGAAATTCCATTGAATCCGGAAGGAAAATCCAGCGTTCCTGGTTTTGTAGAAATCCGGCACTGATCTTTGAAACTTTCATTACCTGTCCAAGGTCTAGTTCCAGGATCAGGTCGTCACCATTAAACCCACACCATCCTTCGTAAGTCATCGAATATGATTCTCCTTCAGGGTAAACGATTCCATCTGTAAGACAGGCAGGATTCCCCGGGTAACGCTCCGAAGGTTGATATTCAAGTGTATACGATGCCCCTTTTGCCAGATGTGAAATTGTATCGGGTAATGGCGGCAGGTATTTTTCAGGAACCGTATCCTGATAATGCACACGAAGCCTGTGCAATTCTTTTTTCATTTCTGATAACACATCAGAAAAATCCGGGTTAGCGGCAAGGTTATTCATCTCATATGGATCATCTTCCAGATCAAACAACTCCCATTCATCTATATCGTAATAATAGTGTATCAGCTTATACTTGT
>JAGLEK010000500.1 GCA_023145125.1 Bacteroidales bacterium
CGAAATTCGAATTCAGATCTCTGATTTCAGATCTCTGATTTCCGATTTCCGGTCTTCCCTGCACCCTGTACCCAGCCTTATTCATCACTAAAATCCCTAAGCAACTTCCTGTATTCAGAAAACACATTTGCACGTGAGATAAAGCCGATGTATTTACCATCCTTTAGAACCGGGAGGTTATAGTTGCGGGTTTCCTGGAACTTGCGGGCCACCTCTTCCATAGATTCCTCGGGGTCGATAGAGGTTCCGGGCATAAACATCATGCTGCTCACTGTTGTTTCATCATATAATTCCGGTTTGAACATGATGTGGCGGATATCATCGAGCACAACTATACCACAGAAAGTACCGTCATCCTCGATAACGGGATAGATATTCCTTTTTGAGTCGGAAATGACTTTCACCAGGTCGCCCAATTTATCGTCAGGTGTAACTGTCTTAAAATCCCTTTCGATAAGTTTGTTCACAGTCATCATGCTGAGGATGGCCTTATCCTTATGATGTGTGATCAGTTCCCCGCGCCGGGCCAGCTGGTGGGTATAAACAGAATTCTTAACAAAGATCTTTATCGTAGCATAAGAAATGGTCGCCGTTACCATAAGTGGAACAAAAAGCTGATAGCCGGTAGTGATCTCTGCAATAAGGAATACGGCCGTCAGGGGAGCATGCAATACACCTGCTATCAGACCTCCCATCCCGACCAGTGCAAAATTGCTTGCACTAAGATGATTTACACCTAGATATTTTAGAAAGGTTGTAAAAAACAAGCCCGTAAAAGCACCCATGAACAGTGTAGGGGCAAATATCCCCCCGATGCCGCCGGCTCCGAAAGTTACAGATGTGGCGATCGCTTTAAAAAAGATTATGAGCAGGAAAAGTATGAAAACCATGATGATCTCATCCTGCAGGCCATAAAACAGGCTGTTGTTGAAAAGAGGGCTGTAATCACCCTGCAGGCAGGAGTTTACCGCATCATAGCCCTCACCATAAAGGCTGGGGAAAAAGAATATCAATATACCAAGAATGACGCCACCGGTAATCCATTTAATATACCAGATATTTATCCTCGCGAAACTTGATTCGACAAAGATGTACATCTTGGTAAAATACACCGAAACGAGGCCTGCCAGAAGCCCGAGAAGAATATAATACGGGATATCTTTCAGCGTAAAACTTACTCCTAGTTCAAGGGGGTACATCACTGCCTGGCCCAGGAAAAAGTATGATGTCAGAACGCCGGTAACTGAAGCGATAAGCAGGGGTATGAGCGATGCCATGGTAAGGTCGATCATGATCACCTCAATGGCAAATACAACGGCTGCGATCGGGGATTTAAAGATGGCACTCATAGCTGCTGCACTTGCAAGTCCGAGAAGCAGGGTGATCTGCTTGTAATTCAGTCTGAACAACTGCCCCAGGTTTGAACCAATGGCAGCACCTGTTGCAACTGTCGGGCCTTCCAACCCTACCGAACCACCGAAGCCCACAGTGAAAACACTGGTAAAAATAGAAGAGAATATGTTATGCCGCTTGATGACCCCGTGCGATCGTGAGATCGCAAACAAGACACTGGGAATGCCATGCCCGACATGTTGTCTGGCAACAAAACGGATATAGAGAACAGCGATCAGGATTCCGATGGCAGGGAGGAAGAAAAACAGGTAATTCTGATAGTTGGCTACAATATTGCTGGTAAGCAGTTCCTTAATCAGGTGCACTCCATTTTTGATCACCACTGCACCCAATCCGGCAAGGACACCAATGATCACACTCAGGATCATGATAAAATTGCGCTGGCTCATATGCTTGATCCGCCAGATCAGAAAACGCCGTAATACTGACACTTTTCTCATTAAAGATGCTTATAGTTTGCGAATATAATGCAAATGAAGATATTATTGCAAATAAGGTGGCCTCACAGGTCGTACGACCTGTGAGGCCACCCCACCTGTGAGGTCTTTTTTGTATCTTCGGCACCAATGAAAAAGATAATCTCCTATAACGTGAACGGCATACGTGCAGCCATACGCAAAGGCCTGCTTGACTGGCTCACTGCTGTCGATGCCGATATTGTCTGCCTGCAGGAAACCAAAGCACAGCCTGATCAGATCCCGCTGTTTGATATCGAAGCACTTGGTTACCGCAGCTACTGGTTTTCAGCACAAAAGAAAGGCTACAGCGGGGTTGCCATCCTTAGCAAAACGGAGCCGGATCATGTGAGCTATGGCATGGGTATTCAAAAATATGATTATGAAGGCCGTTTCATCCGTGCTGATTATGGCGATATCAGCGTGGTAAGCGTGTACCACCCTTCAGGGTCGAGCGGTGAGGAGAGACAGGCTTTTAAAATGATGTGGCTGGAAGACTATCAGCGATACATCGATGCACTTAAAAAAGAACGGCCGAAACTGATCCTTTCAGGAGACTATAATATTTGTCACAAGCCCATCGATATTCATGACCCCATCAGAAATGCCAAAAGCTCGGGTTTCCTCCCGGAAGAAAGGGAATGGATGAGCGGTTTTATCGACAGCGGTTTTATCGATACTTTCCGGCTCTTCAACGACCAGCCGCACAATTATTCCTGGTGGAGTTACCGTGCCAATGCCAGGGCCAAGAATCTTGGCTGGCGCCTTGACTACCATATGGCCAGTTTGTCGCTGGAATCACAGCTCAGGCGTGCACTTATCCTTCCGGATGCACATCATTCGGATCATTGCCCGAT
>JAGLEK010000501.1 GCA_023145125.1 Bacteroidales bacterium
GATATTAGATTACATTCACTTCCATCTCCAAAGAGATGCCAAATCTATCATTTACCGAATCCATGATTTGCCCGGCAAGTTCCAGCACTTCCTTACCGGAAGCATTTCCGGTATTGATAAGCACCAGTGCCTGCATGTCATGAACACCTGCACCGCCATGCCTATTCCCTTTCCATCCGCATTGCTCTATCAACCATCCCGCAGGGACTTTTACCATTCCACCCCCTGCTTTATATGACGGGGCATCAGGATATTGCTCACGAATTTCTGCATACTTCTCTACAACAATGAGCGGGTTTTTGAAGAAGCTACCTGCATTTCCGATATTTTCCGGATCGGGAAGCTTTCTCTGGCGAATAGAGGAGATCGCTTTCCCCACATCACCGATAACAGGCCCGTCCAGGATCCCCATTTTAATAAGTTCTTCACTGATCGCCCCGTATGAAATATCAGGCTTGCTTTTCGATTTTAACAGCAGGCTCACTGAAACAATAATAAACTTTCCCTTTTTTCCCCGCTTAAATATGCTATCGCGATACCCGAATTCGCATTCTTCCTTATAAAATGTACGTAATTCCCCTGTGGCAATCTCAATAGCATCCAGTGAATGGAATGTATCTTTAAGCTCGACACCATAAGCTCCAATATTCTGAATAGGCCCGGCCCCAACGCTTCCGGGGATCGATATGAGGTTTTCGATGCCACCAAGGTCATGTTCGATGCAGTAATGCACCAGGTCATCCCAAACAACACCGGCACCGGCAGTGACAAGCACATTTGAATCATCAACTTCTTTCATCCGGATCCCGACGATCATATTCCTGATCACCAGGCCATCATAATCGCCTGTAAAAAGCACATTGCTGCCTCCGCCAAGAATAAGGTAATGGGCATCCTTAAGCCTGCCTGCCTTAATAAGGCCTTTTAGGCTTTCAACATCAGCCACTTCGGCATATTCCGCTGCATTAACATCAATACCAAATGTATTATATTGCTTTAGTGAGATATTTTTAAGTATTTTCATATGCTGATCAAACCGACATAATTTTTTTTCAGGATAAATATACACAAACATCATTAAAAAATATAAATTAGCATATATTTCCTGATATAGCGAATGAAGAGGATCATCGTTTCCGTAACCAATGACCTTGTGACCGACCAAAGGGTTGATCGCATCTGCAACTCCCTTGTAAAGATGGGTTTTGATGTAGTGCTGGTCGGCAGGAAGCAAAAAAACAGCCTTCCCCTTAACAAGCGGGGATACAGCATGCACCGCATGAGGCTGCTTTTCGGAAAGGGACCTTTCTTCTATGCGGAGTATAATTTTCGCCTTTTCCTGTTTCTTCTGTTCAAAAAGGCAGATATATTTCTTTCCAACGACCTGGACACCCTCCTTGCCAACTACCTGGCTTCACGCATAAGGCATAAAGACCTGGTGTACGATAGCCATGAATATTATACAGAAACCCCGGAACTCGTGAATCGAAGATCGGTTCAGAAGATCTGGGAAAGGATAGAGAAATGGATCTTCCCAAAATTAAAGACCGTTTATACTGTGAATGACTCCATTGCCGGGCTGTTCACAGAAAAATATGGAATTCCCGTGGGGGTGATCCGCAACCTGCCTTACCGGCAAAAGTACAGCCCGGAACAAAGCAGGCAGGCATTGGGTTTGCCGGAAGATAAAAATATTATCCTGCTGCAGGGTGCCGGGATCAACATTCAGCGGGGCACCGAGGAAATGCTTGCCGCTATGAAGTACATCGACAACGGGCTTTTTGTGATCATCGGAGGCGGGGATGTCCTGACATCACTGAAGCAGCAGGCCGGGGATATGAACCTGGAAGAAAAGGTCATGTTCATCCCCAAGATGCCATTCAGTGAATTGTATCAATACAGTGTACATGCCAATATTGCCATAACCCTCGACAAGGCTACCAACATCAACTACCGTTATAGCCTGCCCAACAAGCTTTTTGACTATATACAAGCACGCGTACCTATTTTGGCCTCAGACCTGGTTGAAATAAAAAAGGTGATCGACAAATACGATATCGGAAAAGTGATAGATACTCATGAGCCGGAGGATATAGCTGCGGCAGTAAATGAGATGCTCAACAATAAGGGGCAATATGAAATCTGGAAAGAAAACCTTAATTTTGCAGCTGAGGAACTTTGCTGGGAGAATGAAGAGCAGAAATTAACCCAAATCTATACAGACCTTGCAGGATAAGCATTTACATATTATTTCATTCGATGTGCCGTACCCTCCCAATTACGGGGGTGTTATTGATGTATTTTATAAGATCAAAACCTTATATGAGAAGGGAATAAAAATTCATCTGCACTGCATTGAATATCCGGGCAGGAGAAGGGCCGAAGAAGAACTTAGCAGGTACTGTGAAGAAGTTCATTATTACCCACGCAAGACCGGTCTCGTTTCGGCCTTGAGCATGAAACCGTATATAGTATCCAGCCGGAGGTCGGAGGCAATGCTCAACAGACTCCTTCAGGACGAGCATCCCATTCTGTTCGAGGGGCTGCATTCCTGCTTTTACCTGGGAAGTAAAAGTCTTAAGGACAGGATCAAGATCTACCGTGAAAGCAATATTGAGCACAGGTACTATTTCAATCTGTTTAAAGTCTGCAGAAACCTGGTCAACAGGATATACTACCTCGGCGCAAGCTGCAAACTCCGTTTCTATCAGAGTGTGCTTAAGCATTCCAGCATGATGCTCTGTGTTTCTGAAAAAGACACAAGCTATCTCCGGGAACAATTTCCGGATAATAAAGTGTATTACATGCCCAGTTTTCATCCCAATAATGAGCTGGATATTTTGAACGGCAAAGGCGATTACGCCCTGTACCATGGAAATATTGAGGTTCCTGAAAATACACATGCAGCGGCCTTTCTGATCAATGAAGTCTTTAACGATACGGATATCCCCCTTGTGATCGCCGGCATGAATCCTCCTGAGCGTATCAAAAAAATGATCAATGGCAAGCAGAACATCAAGCTCATCAGCAACCCTGATGACAAGGAAATGTTTGAGCTGATCAGAAATGCACATGTGAACGTGCTGGTTACCTTCCAGGCTACCGGTTTGAAGCTAAAATTACTCAATGTACTGTACCGGGGCCGTTTTTGCCTGGTTAACGACAAGATGCTTAATGGTACCGGCCTTGACGACCTTTGTATTATAGGCAATGACACTCCTGCCCTGAAAAAAGAGCTTACGCGGCTTTTTAATACTGAATTCCCCGGTAGTGACATCTCCCGAAGGCAGAATACACTGGCAGAGCTCTATTCAAACTCCACTAATGCTGACAAGCTGATCGGGTTTATCTGGGGGAAATAGATCCTTAATTCTAACTTACACTCGAAACAAGTTTTCCATCCTCACAAACGAGGGTTCTGGCCTTGAAGAACTGGAACAATGAATAATCATGGGTTGCCATGATCACCGCCCTGCCCGATTTGCTTATTTCAAAGAGCAGCTCCATGATACCGTGTGAGGATTCCGGGTCGAGGTTGCCCGTGGGCTCATCGGCCAGTACTACTTCCGGGTCGTTGATCAAAGCCCTTGCAATGCCAAGACGCTGCTGCTCACCTCCCGACAATTCATGTGGCATCTTAAATCCCTTGGTGCCCAGTTCTGTCTTTTCCAGCACATCCTGTATGCGTTCCCCGATCTTTCGCTTATCTTTCCATCCGGTGGCCTTCATAATAAAGAGCAGGTTATCGAAAACAGTCCTGTCGGTAAGCAACTGAAAATCCTGAAAGACGATCCCCAGTTTTCTGCGCAGGAAAGGAATTTCCTTGCGCTTGACCGTCCTCAGGTCATAGCCGGCAACACTTGCTGATCCTGCCGTTACCGGGAGTTCAGCATAGATTGTCTTGAGCAGGCTGCTTTTACCGGTACCTGTCTTCCCGATAATATAAAGAAACTCCCCCTTTTCAAGGTTAAACGTAACATCTGAAAGGATCAGGCTCTCCTTCTGAAAAACCGGTACATCCTGAAAGCTGATTATGGTGTCGAGTGACATTTTAGGTGATTCTGTTAGTATATATACAAAGGTACGTAAAAGATACTGGATGCTGGATAACTTCAAGTACTTTAAGTACTCCAAGTACTTCAGGCACTTTTAGTGTACATCTCAATCGCATTCTTTATCCCCAGTATCACCATCTGGGTAGCGATAAGGGAAAGGATGAGGCCCATGATGCGTGTGATAACATTGATCACATGCTTACCAAGAAAATCAATGATACGGCTTGCAGATATAAACATTAAAAAGGTGACCAGGCACATTACAGCAAAGGCGGCAATGACTGCAATTACCTGCTCCGTATGACCCATTCCTGATTTCATACCAACAAAATTCATCGCTGTTGCAATTGTACCCGGGCCTGCCAGTATAGGTATCCCAAGGGGGGTTAATGCAAGGCTTAACACTGTATCCGGGTCTGATGCTATTTCCTCGATCTCTTCATGTGCTTTCTTGCTGTGAATATGTACGTTAGATTGCTTTCCCTGCAGCATTTCGTAGCCGATAAGGAAAAGGAGGATACCGCCGGTAATCTGAAATGCGGGGAGCGTAATTCCGAAAATAGTGAATATCAGCTTACCAAGGATCGCAAACACAACTACCATCCCAAAGGCAAAAAGCACAGACCTGAAGGCTATTTTGTTCTTTACTTTCCTGTCGTCGATTGCGGATGTGAGCCCCATGAAAATAGGAGTATTGGCAATAGGGTTCATGATAGCAAAGAAACCCATGATCACGGTACCAAGGAAAAGTGATATTTCATGCATAAGCG
>JAGLEK010000502.1 GCA_023145125.1 Bacteroidales bacterium
GCCCTGACCAGCATACAATTCACTGTGTTCCTGGTGCTGGCTATCATGGGATTTATTGAATGGAGGCGGAAGCTTAGGGAACTGAAGTAATATACAATATACAGTATACAATATTCAATATAAAAAAGCTTAAAAGGCAAACTATCACACCACTGCCAACATACAGAATTGCCATTACCGGGCCTGAATCCACCGGAAAGTCGAAGCTGGCTGAACAACTCGCAAGCCACTTTAATACGGTCTGGGTGCCTGAGTATTCACGCGAATACCTGCGTGAACTCAACAGGAGCTATGGATATGACGACATACTGTCCATTGCCAAAGGACAATTTGAAGATGAAGAACGCATGGCGGCTCAGGCAACAGGGCTTCTCTTCTGCGATACGGATTTCATCGTGAATAAGATCTGGTGCATTGATAAGTTTGGTAAATGCCACTCCTGGATCCTGGATATGATCGGTCAACAGCATTATGATCTTTACCTGCTCTGCAACACCGACCTTCCCTGGGAGCCAGACCCCTTGCGGGAAAACCCCGAAGACAGGGAGCGGCTGTTTGGGTTGTATAAAACAGAACTGGAAGAAAGGAAACTTCCTTATGCAATCATTGGCGGGACGGGAAAGGAGAGGCTGGAGAATGCGATCAGGGTAATTAATGTTCATTATAAAACCCTAAATCCTAAATTCTAAACAATTTCAAAATTCAAAATCTACAATCCACCCAAAACTCAACACTCAACACTCAACACTCAACCCTTTCTTTGCCGATAACTTAGCTTAAACCACCTTTAACTGATTTCACCTCAATATATTTGACATAAGTACAATTAGTTAGTATTTTCATTGCATGGTTTGCTTTAATGGAAGCAGATCACAACGGCTAATACAGGATAATATTTATCCTACCCCGCTCCATTTATACCCGGCCTTCAACAAAATCCCAACGTTGGAGGCCATTTTTCATTTATGCGCCTGCATTTGCCTGAAAATAAACCTCCCCGGAGACCCGGCCCGGGCGGGATCAATTCGGCTTTTAACAATGAAAAAATCTTTGAAATTGATTATCCTCGGGGCAAGCAACGAGGAATAATTTAATTCAAATCACTTTGTTCTTGAATATTAAGTCTCATTGATTTAATTTTATGCCCCATTAGCTAATGCATATGAACAAGCAATCCACTGATCGTCTCCATATTTTATACCTGCCAAAGTGGTACCCGCACAAATATGACCCCATGCCGGGGCTTTTCATCGAGCGCCATGGGAAATCGACATTGCCTTTTAACGATGTTTCGGTGCTCTATGTGCATGCTGACGATAAGCAGAAGAAACCGGTCTATGAGTTTGTGTTCAGCAAAGACGAGCCTCTGAATACGATCAGGATATATTACAAACGGGCTGCAACGGGCTTCAGGCCCCTCGACACGCTGATCAACAGCTGTCGTTTTGTACGAAGTCATTTAAAAGGCATCAGGGAGATCAGGAAAAGATATGGAAAGATCGACATCATCCATGTACATGTGCTTACCAGGCATGGGGTGATCGCACTATGGGAAAAGATCAGGCACGGCATCCCCTTTGTCGTAACCGAACACTGGACGAGGTATCTTCCTTCGACAAACACCTTTAACGGGGCATTCCGCAAATGGACGACACGCATTGTTGCCCGAAGGGCTTCGGCCATCATGCCGGTAACAGCCAACCTACGCGATGCGATGATCGACTGCGGACTGAAAAATAAAAATTATATAGTCATCCCAAACGTTGTTGACATTAACATGTTCTCCCCCGATCCTGATAAAAGAGCCGGTGAGAAAGCCAGGATCATCCATGTATCCTGCTTCGACGACCAGCAGAAGAATATATCCGGTATCACAAGGGTGATAAAGCGTTTATCGGAAAAAAGACAGGATTTCAGCGTCGACATGGTTGGCGAAGGCATCCATTATGATGAATTGCTGGCCTATGGCGTTGAGATGGGCGTGAAAGACACCTATGCAACATATTTCGGGCTCAGAGAAAATGAAGCCCTGGCTGAGCTCATGAAAGCGGCAGACTTTATGATCATGTTCAGCAGGTATGAGAACCTGCCGGTGGTGATCCTGGAAAGCTATGCCTGCGGAGTGCCGGTGATCTCCACTGATGTTGGCGGTATCAGTGAGCATATGAATGAAGACCTTGGCATATTGCTCGATTCAGAAGATGAAGATGCATTCTACAACATACTCGACAACATGCTTGACAACTACCGTAACTACAGTGTTGAAAAGATCAGAGAGTATGCGGTCAGCCATTTTAGCAATGAGGTGATCGGAAAACAACTGTCAGAAGTATACAGAGCTGTAGCGAAATCATAAATAGCACACACCTTGATCAACAAGATCCTTAACACCTTTGGAACCCGGAGCCTTTCGGCCGTGATCAACTTCCTGATCGCGATCGCAGTATCTCAATATCTTGGCCCGGAAGGAAAGGGCGAACAGGGGATAATAATAGCCACCATTGCCTTTGTGCTTGTATTTTCAAACCTGGTAGGCGGGGCAACCCTGGTATACCTCGTGCCGCGTTACAAATTCTCACTGCTCCTCCTGCCCTCCTATGCCTGGTCGGCAGGGATCAGTATTATTGCCTTTGGCATCTTATGGGCCTTTAAAATTGTTGAGCATGATTTTATCATGCATATCTGCATATTATCAGTCCTGAACTCCTTTACGAACATTCATTCCACCTTGCTGATAGGCAGGGAGAAGATCAAAGCTTCAAACCTGGTGAGCCTGGCACAGCCACTCATTGTCATCCTCAGCTTACTCATATATTTCCTATTGCTAAAGGAAGAAAGCATTACAGCCTATATTCATTCGCTGTATTTCGCCTTCGGCGGAAGCCTGTTGATCAGCATTATATACATGGCAAAGACCTTTGGCAAGCTTTCATTTCATCCTGTTGGTGAATACCTTGGAGTTATCAGGGAGCTCTTCCGCCTGGGCTTCATGAACCAGATGGCCCATATCACACAGATGATGAGCTTCAGGCTGAGCTATTACTTTCTTGAGCTCTATCATGGGGATGCCAGCGTGGGGATCTATTCCAATGGCATACAGATCATGGAATCTATCTGGCTTATCAGCAAGAGCATCTCGCTGGTGCAATATGCCCGTATTGCCAATACGGATAACCGGCAGTATTCACAGGAGCTAAGCGTGAAATTGCTCAAGGCAGGCTTCTTCATCAGCCTGATGTGCATCATACCGCTGCTCATCCTGCCGGAATCATTCTACCTTTTCATTTTTGGTAAAGACTTTACAGGTGTGAAAGAGGTTATCTGGATCCTTGCACCGGGAGTATTGGTATATAATTTCTCTATCATCCTGGGGCATTATTTTTCCGGTATCGGGAAATACCATATCAACACCATTGCCTCAAGCATCGGGCTGGTGGCATCGATCATCCTTTTCGTTACGCTGATCCCTCAATACGTAACCGTGGGGGCGGGCATCGCCACCAGCATCAGCTACGCTGTTACCAGCGTGGTGGTGGTGATCTTCTTCATGCGCGAGGCGAAGCTTGGGTACGGTGCCTTTTTGCCGTCCCGTGGAGACTTTGATGTTGTGAAGGGACTATTCAAAAGACAGGGCAAATAGATATGGGATCTCTCCGAGATCCTT
>JAGLEK010000503.1 GCA_023145125.1 Bacteroidales bacterium
GATTTTTTATTGCTCATCATCAGCCTTGGGGCTATGCATTTCATTTCGAAGCACTACTTCATAGAATCCCTGGATCACATTTCGAAGAAGCTGCGCCTTTCCTCTGATATGGCCGGCTCTACCCTTATGGCCGCCGGATCGAGTGCACCCGAACTCGCCGTTGCCCTTTTTGCCATTTTCATGAAAGGCAATCATGGGGCCATCGGCATTGGTACCATCGTAGGCTCTGCCCTGTTCAACATCCTGGTCATAATCGGGGTGGTAATGTACATTCGCAGAAATGCAAAGTTGATATGGCAACCCATATTCAGGGATATTGTTTTCTATATCCTGGCAATTCTTATGCTGGCATATACTTTTTATACCGGGGAGGTAAGCCTGCTCAGTGGTATATTGCTGGTGGGAACTTACTTCTTGTACCTGATCGTAGTTTACTATTGGAAACGTATTTCTTCTTACGAAGATATTGAAGATGAACCCGAGAAGAAAATAGGGATTGATAAAGCTGATCCTGCCATGCTGAAGAGAGGTTTTCGTAATTTCAACCTCTTTGCATCCCGGTATCAATTCGTAGTATTTATTGTGTCTGTTGCATTGATCAGCCTGCTCAGCTGGGTACTGGTCAAAAGTGCTGTCGGCATTTCTGCTGCATTGGGCATCCCCGAATTGCTGGTCGGCATTACCATTGTGGCTGTGGGTACATCGGTGCCTGACCTTATCTCATCAACGATCGTTGCGCGCCAGGGACGTCCGGGCATGGCAATAAACAATGCCATCGGATCCAACACTTTTGATATCCTCATCGGCCTTGGATTGCCCTTTCTGCTTTATGTTCTTATTAAGGGTGAAGGCTTCGGACTGCTACGCACCGACCTGTATGTTTCAATAGGTATTTTGCTTTCCTCCTCAGTCATTTTGTTGTTCTTCTTTCTCCTGGGGGGATGGCGATCCTCAAGGCCGGTTGGGATTGTTTTGATCCTCCTCTACCTGGTTTACCTCGGCCATGTGATCTGTACCAGCAATTGTTAAAGTTTCTTTCCGGCTATGATGTAATGGAAGCCCAGGTTAAATATCAGCCCGGCATTGTGGGAAGCATCATAATTTCCATCCAGGTTTTTTAATTGATAGGCAGAGGCATTAATATCGGTCATGCCGTAATAAAATCTGGCTCCGGCAGAAACGTAGAGCATTTCTTCGATAAGGAAGATGTCTGCACCAAGGTCAAGAACTATGGCTACGTCCATGCTGTTGTAACGGTCTTTGATATCTTTTGCGCCTGCATCAAACATGTTTCCGTCTTTATCTGCTATCTGATGATGAAAATCCTCACCATTAATAGTATATTCCTGTTCGGCGCTTTGCAGGAAGCAGAATTGAGGCCCGACGAGCAACCTGAAC
This sequence comes from Bacteroidales bacterium, assembly GCA_023145125.1. Lineage (GTDB taxonomy): Bacteria > Bacteroidota > Bacteroidia > Bacteroidales > B18-G4 > B18-G4. The sequence continues at coordinate 1,399 of JAGLEK010000503.1, forward strand.
CGTGCCCGGCTTTCTCCATAGGAGTACTTGAAGAATATCGGTACGTTGAGATATTGCATGCTTACCTCCCTTTTCATCTCGTTATGACTCCATGTGTCAAAGTATTTTTGTCCCTGCCTGGTGGACTCTATCTCAATAAACAAGCCGATATTGCTGCTGAAATTGTAACCTGCCTGCAGGCCAAACGCAGGACCCCAGGTATATTCATAATCCATCTCTTTCAGACCGTAGTTGTTCTGGTTAACGATCCAGCTACTTCCGTATCCACCCTGAAGCCCGATCTCAAAATGTTTGTCTTTTTGTGCTGTTGCTGTGGCAATGGTCAGGCCAATGATCATCAGCGTGATAAGTGTTTTTAGTTTCATAATTTATTTTATTATAATAATTTGGGTTTCGGTATACACCGGTCGGTTTAAGCAGAAACCGGTATTTTCGGGGGTAAATATACGTAATTCTGAAACTCTTGTTTGCGGTTCATGATAAAAATGCGAACGGCAGTCTCATATCTACCATTCGTTAGGCAG
>JAGLEK010000504.1 GCA_023145125.1 Bacteroidales bacterium
AGGGCTGATTGTTGTTGAGGAATAGGCTTAAATCTCCCCTTACATTGTCCATTCCAAATTCGGCATTGTCCATTCTGCATTTAAAATTCTCACTATTAATTAACCATCAGGATACCATCATTCCCACTACCATCAGCATTGTTTATCAAATCTATTTATTTAAACAAAGCTGTAACTATTCGCTCTACATATCCGTCACACAACAAACTAAAAAAACATAAATCATGAAAAAGATAAGTTTACGATTGGTTATCATGCTCCTGGCAGGGGCGTTTATATTATCCTCAGGGCCTGTTCAGGCACAGGAAAACATTTCAAAAGAAGTAAGGGAGGTGAGTGCATTCACCGGTATTGATGCCGGGGGTGCTTTTGACATTTTTCTCAGCCAGGCCGACGCCACCAGGCTTGTGGTCGAGACAGAATCAAATAATATTGATAAGGTTATTACAGAAGTACACAATGGTATCCTGGAGATATCCTCAAAGGGAATTAAGAGATCCGATAAGCTGGTTGTGTATGTCACCACTCCGGAAGTAAATAATATCGACATCCATGGGGCTGCCAGCCTTAAAGGCCTGACACAACTACAGGGAAGCATTCTAAGGATCAACGCCAGCGGGGCATCCGATACAAAACTTGAAGTATACTATGATGAGGTAAATAGCGACGTATCAGGAGCAGCAACCCTGGTTCTGACCGGCGAAACCCCCAGGCATACAACAAGTGTCAGTGGTGCAAGCGATCTGATGGCGGCAGGCATGGCTACCAAGGTTACCAGGGCTACGGTAAGCGGTGCAGGCTCAGCCAGTGTAAATGCTTCCACGGAAGTGGTTTCAAATACCAGCGGGGCAGGATCCATCGACCTGACCGGCAAACCGGAAACGCTTACAATTGTTTCCGGTGAAGTTATTGGCGAGAACGAGCATGTCAGAGTATATACTACCGACTACGGTGATACAACAAAAGTGAAAATTGCAGGTATCAGGGTCGAGGTGATCGACAATGACAGCACGAAGGTCACCATTGGCAACAGGAGGCTGACCGTTAGTGATGATGGCAATGTGAGATGGTGCAAGATCAAACTACGTAAGTTCAACGGTCACTGGGCCGGCTTTGAACTGGGTGTAAATGGATACCTAACCAAAGATTTTGATATGAATTTCCGCCCGGAAGATGAATACATGGACCTGCGGATGGAAAAATCCATACAGGTGAACATGAACATCTATGAACAGAATATTGCCCTCAGCAAAAACCAGGAATGGGGTATGCTGACAGGAATCGGCCTGTCGTGGAACAATTATCGATTCAACAGGCCTACAAGCCTTTACTCCGATTCTGCTTACATGATTGGCTATATCGATAAAGGCATCAATGTCAGGAAATCAAAGCTCGCTATAGCATACCTGCAGATACCATTGATTTTTGAATGGCAGAACCATACGATAAGAAAAATTAACTCTTTCCATGTTGGCGTGGGTGTGATCCTGGGGGTCAGGCTATGGTCATGGCAGAAGAAATATTATAACGAACTCAACAAAGAGTACCTTCTTACCCAGTACGATCCAACTACAGGCCAATACATTGATAAATGGCAGAGGACATCTCCCAATTATAACAAAACACATACTTATGACGACTATCATCTCCAGCCTTTCAAGGCAGATGCCACTTTACGCGTGGGCTGGGGATTT
>JAGLEK010000505.1 GCA_023145125.1 Bacteroidales bacterium
ATCCGGGAGGTGATCGGTTTCTTCAAAGGGGAGAAAATACTTTCACCTACCGTGATCAACACTCGTGACGAGTTCTTTTCCCGCCTGAATGCCTATGAATTTGATTTTGCTGAAGTGAAGGGGCAGCAAAACATAAAACGTGCCCTTGAGATCGCAGCTGCCGGAGGGCATAATGTGATCCTTATCGGGCCGCCGGGGTCGGGAAAGACCATGCTCGCAAAGCGGCTGCCATCTATCCTGCCACCCCTGAACCTGCAGGAAGCCCTCGAAACCACAAAGATACACTCGGTAGCCGGGAGGATGAAGGCAAGCACCTCCCTCATCTCGGTGAGGCCATTTCGTTCGCCGCATCATACCATCAGCGACGCCGGGCTCGTCGGAGGCGGCACCTTCCCGCAACCGGGAGAGATATCCCTGGCACATAATGGAGTGCTGTTCCTCGATGAATTACCCGAATTTAAACGTACCGTGCTGGAGGTCATGCGCCAACCCATGGAGGAACGAATGGTGACCATTTCAAGGGCAAAACAAACGGTTGATTTCCCGGCAGGCTTCATGCTGGTTGCAGCCATGAATCCCTGCCCTTGTGGGTATTATAACCATCCTAGCCACGAATGCAGCTGCCTGCCGGGCAAGGTTCCTCAATACCTGAACCGTGTATCCGGCCCGCTGATGGACCGCATCGATATCCATATAGAGGTGGTTCCCGTTCCCTTTGGAGAATTATCGGATATGCATGCCGGGGAAAAAAGTGAGATCGTAAGAAAAAGGGTGATTGAAGCCCGAAATATTCAGGAACAGCGCTACAAAGAAGAGGAGAATGTACATTGCAATGCCCAGATGCCTACGCGCTTGCTTATGACATATAGTGACCCCGGGCCACAAGGGCAGGTATTGCTAAAAGGGGCAATGGAAAAATTAAGCCTCTCAGCACGGGCATATGACCGTATTCTTAAAGTAGCACGCACAATAGCCGACCTTGATGGCAAGGAGAAGATAATGACAGAACACCTGGCGGAAGCTATCAACTATCGCAGTTTGGATCGTGAAAGCTGGGGGAAATAAAGGGAATTTACAATTCTGAACCGGAGCGAAGCGGAGCTCGGCGTAGCCAATTCTGTGTGTACAATTTACAAT
>JAGLEK010000506.1 GCA_023145125.1 Bacteroidales bacterium
TTATTATTGCCCCCAGAATGCCTGCATGCGATGAACCATACAGCCCCAGGTTTGTTTGTGCCCATCCCCCGTCCATGGCATCACCCGTACCATAAGGACCTGAAGTTTGTTCCCGTAGGGCTTCGTAAGCGATAACTGATCCGGGATCGTATGCTGTCGTCCAGTCTTCGTTATCTTGCATGTTATCCGGTAGAAAAGCCGAATAATACAAACGGGAAGCATTGGCCATATTGAGAACCCACTTTCCGATTGCCCGGGCAAAACGGTCATCATACCGTACCATAGGCACCAGGGCCCCTGCATGTTCAAATCCATTCATATTAAAAGCATAATCGGGAAAGCCGTCACGGGACTCACCGATCAAGCCGGAAATATCTTTTCCTCCCCAGGTTCCGACGATTGCACCCCATCCCCGCAAATCTCCTACATCAAAACACCAGTTGAGCATTTTTTCAATATCATAATGCGTACCCAGCGTAGCATTCATTCTGGCAGCCGTGTAAACTCCATATGGGAGTTGTATTTCATAAGAAGGGTTCTCATTCCAGTTACTAAGGAACTCAAGGCACCATTCAGCCCCTATACGGTATTTTTCCTGGCCGTTTTCTGCATAAGCATTATAGAGTATCCATGCAATAGCACCCGCGGCTTCGGGTTGTTTAACACCAGAGGCAAGAGGAGCCATAGTCGACAAACTGAAAGCCCTGTAATTCATGTAAGGCATTTGCCATGGGGCATTATAGCCACCCATGACTTTTACAGCCTCCAGCCAGCGGTTAGCTATGGTAATAAATTGATGGTCAAAATCGCCAGTATGAGGATAGAGCTCATTCAGCTGATAGAAAAAGATATTCGGCATGGTTTCATACCACCAGTCGTGGCCCGAGGATGCATTGGGGCCGTTCAGATAGACATTTTCTGCCGGACGCCGGTTGAAATATTCTTCGCATAATAAAGGCCAGTTATAATCATATTGCGAGGATTTGTCTATTCCATTCAGCGTGGCACTGATCACGGCCGGGATCACGTTAATGGCTTCCAT
>JAGLEK010000507.1 GCA_023145125.1 Bacteroidales bacterium
CCAATGCCACCAGGAATCACCATGATCATTTCGAATATGGGTAGCTTTATGAGAGCAACACTCTATGGACCGGTATTATCGCTGGTTGTTGGCGGGCAGGAGTTCAGCCTTGATAATATTTGCGCCTTTATTGTGGAAGATCCCAGTGAATGTGTCGACTTCGAATTGTTACCCATGGGAGAGGAATATGGTAACGGACACAACCTCCAGGGCGAGGTGATCTTTACCGAGAATAGTATCGATGTAAGCGTTGAGTATTTCCTGTGGACGGGCGGCGGTGGTACCTTTGGTACATGTAATGTCATTGATGGCACTGCAAGCTTTGGTACGGGCCAGGCCATGTGGACCAATAACATCAACCTGAAATTTGATTTTACAAACTATATATATACAGTGAACAGGGTCTCATTCGATTATACCGACAGTGGTGGGAATGAGAATTTCTCCCTGAATGGATTACCTATTTTTGCAGGCGAAATTGAAGATTGGATGCTTCCACCACAATTTACACTGGGAATTACCGATATGGGGACCTACTACCATTGTGAAATCTCAGGAAATGCTGTGATTACATCATTCCTGGTTGGCGGACAGGAATATGCTATCGATAATATTTGTGCCAGCTTTATCAATGATCCGTCCGAGTGTGTTGATTTTGAATACCTGGCCCTTGGTGTTGAGTTTGGCGATGGGGTTAATCCTATTGGAGCAGAGATCTTTAATGAGGATGATATTCCTGTTTTTGTTGAATACTTCGAATGGATCGGAGGCGGTACTTTTGGGAATTGCTGGGTGATCGATGGGGAGCCTACATATGGCACAGGCCATGCCATGTGGACAAGCAACATTAACCTGAGGTTTGATTTCACGGAATTAAGCTATGATCCTAATGCTGTGATATTTGATTTTGCTGACTTCGGTGGTAATGAGAATATTGGTGTGAACGGACATCCACTTTTCGTTGGGGAATTATCTGCTGCTGTTTTGCCGGCTGACTTTACGATCAGTATCCAAAATATGGGCACATATGACCAGGCAACAGTTATAAATGAAGGAGGTCCCTTAACTGAACTTGTTATTGGCGGACAGGAATTTACTATCGATAATATTTGTCCGATGTTTCTGGAGAATGTTGAAGAACCCGGAGATAATGCATATGCTGCTTCGCTGGGACTGAACTATCCAAACCCATTTACCGGGCATACGGCCATTCCATTTGATGTTAAGGAAAGCACCCATGTAGTAGTTACGATTTATGACCACCTGGGCAAGCAAATCGCTGTACTGGCTGATGCTGAATACAAAATTGGTGTGTACACAGTAA
>JAGLEK010000508.1 GCA_023145125.1 Bacteroidales bacterium
GTTGGAGGTGTAGAACCACAATCAGAAACCGTTTGGCGCCAGGCCGATAAATATAATGTGCCCCGGATCAGCTTTGTAAATAAAATGGACCGTGCAGGGGCCGACTTTTACAGTGTTGTAAGCCAGATCAAAGAAAAGTTGGGTGCCAAGCCGGTGATCATGCAGATCCCCATCGGAGAAGAGGATGAATTCAAAGGGCTTGTCGACCTGGTAGAAAATAAGGCCTACAGCTGGGATGAAGAAAACTTTGGTGTTAAATACACCGAGATCCCAATCCCTGAAGACCTGAAAGAAACCGTTGCGAAATACAGGGCAGAGATCATCGAAGGCGCAGCCGAAGACAATGAAGCATTGCTGGATAAGTACCTGGAATCACCCGACAGTATTTCTAAAGAAGAGCTAATCGAATCTGTTCGCAAGGCAACAATAGAGCTGAAGATCACCCCGGTATTTTGTGGATCCGCATTCAAAAACAAGGGTGTTCAAAAACTTATCGATGCCATTATCCATTACCTTCCCTCTCCGCTCGATATCCCTGCTGTTACCGGAGAAAATCCATTTACCCACAAAGAAGAAACCAGGAGCGCATCTGTAGAAGAACCCTTCTCAGCGCTTGCCTTCAAAATTGCCACTGATCCTTTTGTCGGACGAATTGCCTACTTCAGGGTATATTCCGGCAGCCTGAAAGCAGGAACTGCTGTGCTCAATGTAAATACCAATAAAAAAGAAAGGATTGCACGCATATTGCAGATGCATGCCAATAAACGCAATCCTGTAGAAAATATTTATGCAGGTGAGATCGGAGTAGCTGTTGGCTTCAAAGTGATCCGTACCGGAGACTCACTGACCGATATCAAGCACCCCCTCCTGCTCGAAAACATTAAATTCCCGGAGCCTGTTATCAGCATGGCTGTAGAACCGAAATTTCAGGATGATGTTGACAAACTGCATGTTGGTTTGAGAAAGCTTTCTGAAGAAGACCCGACTTTCATTATCAGGACTGACGATGAAACAGGGCAGACCATCATCAGCGGTATGGGCGAACTTCATCTTGACATTCTCACAGACAGGTTAAAAAGGGAATTTAGCATTGATTGTAACTGCGGAACACCGCAGGTAGCTTATAAGGAAGCTGTCAGCAAAACCATTGTTCATCGCGAGATCTATAAAAAACAAACCGGTGGTAAAGGCAGGTTTGCCGATATCACTGTTGAGATCGGCCCTGCAGAAGATGGCGTCCGTGGCTTACAGTTCATCGACGGCATCACGGGAGGGGCGATACCAAAGGAATATATCCACGCTGTTGAAAAAGGCTTTAAATCAGCTATGATGAATGGCGTATTGGCCGGGTTCCAGCTGGAAAACCTCAGGGTAAGGCTCATTGATGGCAGCCAGCACCCTGTCGATTCAGATGCATTATCATTTCAAGCTGCTGCCGGAATGGCTTTCAGGGAAGCATGTAAAAAAGCAGGCCCTGTATTACGGGAACCCATCATGCAGGTTGTAATCACCACTCCTGATGTTTATGTTGGAGAAGTCAGCAGCGACATGAACAAGAGAAGGGGGCAGCTGGAAGGGATATCTACAGTAAACCGTCTGCAGGAAATTCGTGCAAAGGCTCCACTGGCCGAAATGTTCGGGTATGTAACCACTTTACGTACACTTACATCAGGACGTGGAAATGCAAACCTTGAATTTTCTCATTATGCTGAGTTACCAAAAGACATCCTCGAGGATGTACTGTATAAAGTAAAAGGATACGTAGTAAATTATTAAAATATAGAAAATCGTGAGTCAGAGGATCAGAATTAAGTTAAAATCGTACGATTACAATTTGGTTGACAAGTCAGCCGAGAAGATCGTAAAAACTGTAAAGTCCACTGGAGCTGTGGTTAGCGGACCTATCCCCTTGCCTACAAACAAACAGATCTTTACTGTGAACAAGTCCACTTTTGTGAACAAGAAAGCAAGAGAGCAGTTTCAGCTCTGTTCATATAAAAGACTGTTGGATATTTACAGCACCACCAGTAAAACGATCGACGCCTTGATGAAACTGGAACTTCCCAGTGGTGTTGAAGTAGAGATCAAAGTGTGATAAAGTTATAAACGATAGAATAATGTCAGGAATAATTGGTAAAAAAATCGGGATGACCAGCATCTTTGACGATGCCGGAAAAAACATACCCTGCACTGTAATAGAGGCAGGCCCGTGTGTTGTTACCCAGGTGAAGACAAAAGAGATTGATGGCTATGATGCAATCCAGATAGCCTATGACGACAAGAAGGACAAGCACACTACCGCTGCCCTTAAGGGACACTTTGCAAAAGCCGGTGTAAGCCCTAAAAAGGTCGTCACGGAGTTCACCAGGTTTGAAGCAGGTCATCAAAAGAAATACGGTGATGTACTTACCGTCGATATCTTCGAAGAAGGCGAATTTATTGATGTTGTAGGCTACTCAAAAGGTAAAGGTTTCCAGGGCGTTGTGAAACGTCATGGTTTCAAGGGTGTGAATGATGCGACCCACGGGCAGCATAACAGGCTGCGTGCTCCGGGTTCTATCGGCGCCTCCTCGTACCCCTCCAGGGTATTTAAGGGAATGCGCATGGGTGGACGTACCGGTGGTGACAGGGTAAAGCTCGTCAACCTGCAGGTTGTAAAGATCGTACCTGAAAAAAACCTGATCTTAGTTAAGGGTGCCGTTCCGGGCCCCAATGGTTCATATGTAATTGTTGAAAGATGGAGTTAGTAATATATAAATCAAACGGGGAAAAAAGTACCCGTAAGGTTAAGCTGGACAAGGCGATCTTTGAGATGGAGCCTAATGATCATGCTATCTGGCTGGATACCAGGCAGATCATGGCCAACCGCCGGCAGGGAACCCACAGCAGTAAAGAAAGAAATGCCATAAAAGGCAGCAGGCGCAAGCTGAGACGCCAGAAAGGCAGCGGCGCTGCACGTGTAGGGGATATCAAAAATCCTATCTTCCGTGGTGGTGGAAGGGTATTTGGCCCTCATCCAAGGGATTATGGTTTCAAACTGAATAAAAAGGTTAAGAAACTTGCCCGTCGCTCTGCCCTGACCTATAAGATAAAAGACAAAGAAGTGCTTATTGTTGAGGATTTCAGCTTTAATGAGCCCAAAACAAAGAACTTCCTTGAGCTGCTGGGACATTTTGACCTTACGGATCAAAGAACCCTGCTTGTACTTCCCGAAACAGATGAAAATATCTTGCTTTCGGCAAGGAACATTCAAAATGCCAAGGTGATCAATGCAAACAACCTGAATACTTATGACATCCTGCATGCCAATAAGTTGTTGATCGCTGAAAGCTCAATTAAAGAGATTGAAAAGATTTTAGCATAATCATAATATAAAAGAGCAATGGATATCATTATAAAACCGGTAATCACGGAAAAGATGACGGCAATGGGTGAAAGCCTCAACCGTTACGGTTTTATCGTGAACAGGAAAGCCAATAAACTCCAGATCAAGAAGGCTATAGAAGATCTTTATGGGGTGGATGTGGTTTCTGTGAACACGATGACCTACAGGGGTAAAACCAAATCAAGGTTTACCAAGACCGGGGTCATTAGCGGTAAAACAGCATCCTTTAAGAAGGCTATTATCACAGTAGCCGAAGGTGAAACAATTGATTTTTACAGCAATATTTAGATAGATGGCTTTAAAGAAATACAAACCAACGACACCGAGTCAGCGCTTCAAGATCATCAGCGCATTTGACGACATCACAGCTTCCGCTCCGGAAAAGAGCCTGTTGGCTCCGATGAAAAAAAGCGGTGGCAGGAATAGTGAAGGTAAAATGACTGTCCGCTACAGGGGGGGAGGCCACAAGCAGCGCTACAGGATCATTGATTTTAAAAGGGAAAAGGAAAATATTCCGGCAACCGTGAAATCAATAGAGTATGATCCTAACCGTACTGCCAGGATCGCCCTGCTGTATTATAAGGATGGGGAGAAAAGGTATATCATTGCACCGCATGGACTTGAAGTAGGACAGGAAGTCCTTTCAGGCAAAGGTGTATCGCCAAATATTGGCAATACGATGTACCTCAGTGAGATTCCCTTCGGGACTATCATTCACAATATTGAGCTCAGGCCGGGCCAGGGTGCAAAGCTTGCACGCAGTGCCGGATCATATGCCCAGTTCATGACCCGTGAAGGAAAGTTTGCAGTGATCAAGCTTCCATCCGGGGAAACAAGGATGATCCTTCAGAGCTGCAGAGCAACCATTGGGATAGTTTCCAATGTCGACCACCAGCTCGAGAAATCAGGTAAAGCAGGCCGGTCACGTTGGCTTGGACGCCGTCCGAGAACCCGTGGCGTTGCCATGAACCCTGTTGACCACCCCATGGGCGGTGGCGAAGGAAGGGCTTCCGGTGGACACCCGAGGTCGAGGAAAGGATTGCCTGCGAAAGGTTATAAAACCAGGTCGAAAAAGAAGAAATCCAACAAGTATATTATTGAAAGACGTAAAAAATAATTAATATCATCACGCTATGAGTCGTTCGCTGAAAAAAGGACCCTATATACATTACAAACTGGAAAAGAAAGTTCTGAACCAGGCTGAGAGCAAAAAGAAGTCAGTGATCAAAACCTGGTCAAGGGCATCAATGATCTCTCCCGACTTTGTCGGACTGACAATTGCAGTCCATAACGGGAACAAATTCATTCCGGTTTATATTACCGAGAACATGGTAGGCCATAAGCTCGGGGAGTTTGCCCCCACCCGCCAGTTCAGGGGACATGCCGGAAACAAGGATAAAGGCAGAAGATAATTAGAAAATATTAAAGATAAGCATAATGGGAGCCAGAAAAAGAAATCGTGCTGAGCAATTAAAAGAAGCCAGAAAAAGCCAGTATTTTGCCAAGCTGAATAATTGCCCTACATCTCCAAGAAAAATGAGGCTGGTCGCCGACCTGGTCAGGGGAATGGATGTAATGTCTGCACTCAGTGTACTTGAACATTCACCCAAGGAAGCTTCTAAAACTGTTCATAAACTGTTGCGTTCGGCTATTGCCAACTGGCAATCTAAGAATGAGACTGTCAGGATCGAAGAAAGCAACCTGTATATCAAAGAGATCTTTGTTGACAGTGCAAGGATGCTGAAAAGGATCCGTCCTGCCCCGCAGGGCAGGGCCCACAGGATCAGGAAGCGTTCGAACCATGTAACACTGATGCTGGACAGCAAAACAGAATTGGTTGAAAACTAGAATATAAAATACAAAAGATACTATTAATGGGACAAAAAACTAATCCAATAGGACTTCGCTTAGGGATCATCAAAGGATGGGATTCCAACTGGTACGGTGGAAGGAACTTCGGCGACAAACTGCTTGAGGACTTCAAGATACGCCAATACCTTACCGTTCGTCTGGCAAAGGCCGGGATCTCAAAGATCATCATTGAGCGTACGCTCAAGCTGGTTACCGTTACCATCTTTACTGCCCGTCCGGGTATCATCATTGGTAAAGGCGGCTCCGAAGTGGATAAACTGAAGGAAGAGTTAAAAAAGCTGACCAAAAAAGAGATTCAGATCAACATCTCCGAGATCAAGCGCCCGGAGCTGGATGCAGTTATCGTCGCCAACTCCATTGCAAAGCAGATCGAAGGAAGGATCTCTTTCCGTCGTGCTATCAAGACCTCGATAGCCTCCACCATGCGTATTGGTGCTGAAGGTATCAAGGTTGTTATCTCTGGCAGGCTGGGTGGAGCGGAAATGGCCCGCAGCGAGCAATACAAAGACGGCCGTACACCACTGCATACTTTGCGTGCCGACATCGACTATGCCAAGGTTGAAGCCCATACCACTTATGGCAGGATCGGTATTAAAGTGTGGATCTGTAAAGGTGAGATATATGGCAAGCCGGAACTGGTTCCGTCACTCAGCGAAGGACATAAGAAACATGCTCCAAGGAAAGGCGGCGGACGTCCGGGTGGTAGAAGAAGATAAGAGTTTGTATAATATAATAAAACATAAATAAATGTTACAGCCAAAGAAAACCAAGTACAGAAAGCAGCAGAAAGGCCGCATGAAAGGTAATGCCCAGCGTGGCAATCAGCTTGCCTTTGGTTCTTTCGGCATCAAGTCTATGGAAGAATGCTGGCTCACCGGACGACAGATAGAAGCTGCTCGTCAGGCTGTTACGCGTCATATGAAACGTGAAGGACAGCTCTGGATCAGGGTTTTTCCTGATAAACCGGTGACAAAAAAGCCTGCGGAAGTACGTATGGGTAAAGGAAAAGGTGCACCTGAATATTTCGTTGCAAGGGTTAGCCCCGGCAGGATACTGTTCGAAGCAGAAGGCGTTCCCCTGGATATTGCCAGGGAGGCCCTGCGACTGGCAGCCCAAAAACTTCCGGTGAAATGCAAATTTGTTGTAAGAAGAGACTACGTTGAATAATAAACAACCACAATAATGGAACAGGAAGTTATCAAAGAACTGGGAACCGTGGAGCTGGCCGAAAGGTTGGACGAAGATAAGAAACAGCTGGTGAAGCTTAAGCTGAACCACGCAGTATCCCCACTGGAAAACCCTAATAAGATCAAGTTTTTCAAAAAAGCCATCGCCAGGATGGAAACCGAGTTGAGAAGAAGACAATTAGAAGAAGACAATAATAATCAATAAGATGGAAAGAAATCTTAGAAAAGAAAGAACCGGGGTCATTGTGAGCAACAAGATGGACAAGTCCATCGTGGTGCTGGTTACCCGTAAGGAAAAACATCCTATTTACGGGAAATTCGTAAAGAAAAGCACCAAGTTCATTGCCCACGACGAAAAAAACGAATGCAACATCGGAGATACTGTGCTGATCATGGAAACCAGGCCCCTGAGCAAGAACAAATGCTGGAGGTTAGTAGAAATCATTGAAAGAGCTAAGTAAAAATGATACAACAAGAATCAAGACTGTCAGTAGCTGATAACAGTGGTGCAAAAGAAGTACTCTGTATCCGCGTCCTGGGTGGAACCAAAAGAAGGTATGCATCCATCGGCGACCAGATCGTAGTAACTATTAAAAGTGCACTTCCTTCCGGCAATGTCAAGAAAGGAAGCGTGATCAGAGCGGTTGTGGTCAGAACGAGAAAAGAGATCAGACGCCCGGATGGCTCATATATCCGCTTTGACGACAACGCCGTTGTGCTGTTGAATCCGACAGGGGAAATGATCGGAACCCGTATTTTCGGACCCGTTGCCAGAGAATTAAGGGATAAGAAATTTATGAAAATCGTTTCTCTGGCACCTGAAGTGCTTTAACAGGGAAAAATATATTAAACATGGCAAGTAAGATACATATTAAAAAAGGCGATACGGTGATGGTTATTACCGGCGAATCAAAAGGCATGCAGGGAAGGGTACTCGTAGTAGACCCTAAAGCCTACAAAGCCATCGTAGAAGGTGCGAACCAGGTAAGCAAGCACACCAAGCCAAATGCCGACAATCCTAAGGGTGGAATCCTAAAAAAGGAAGCCTTTATCCATATTTCCAATCTGAAACTGGTTGACGGAAAAGGAAACGCCACCAGGATTGGAAGGGAAATAGATGAAAAGACCAACAAAACCGTCAGGGTTTCAAAAAAATCAGGGGAGGTCATTAAATAATGGAATATACACCAAGACTTAAAACCAAGTACTTCGACGAGATCGTTCCTGCGCTGACCAAGCAGTTTGCATACAGGAACCGTATGGAGGTACCCAAGATCCAGAAGATCTCTGTGAACCAGGGACTCGGCAAGGCTATTGTTGACAAGAAACTCCTTGATAAAGGTCTGGAAGAAATGACCATTATCACAGGACAACATGCCGTTTCTACAAAGTCAAAGAAAGATATCTCAAACTTTAAGCTCCGTAAAGGAATGCCTATCGGAGTCAGGGTTACCCTCAGGGGTGATAAGATGTACGAATTCCTTGACAGGCTTGTGGCTGTTGCCATTCCCAGGGTCAGAGACTTCAGGGGTATCAGTGACAAAGGCTTCGACGGAAGAGGGAATTATACTTTCGGTGTTACGGAACAGATCATCTTTCCGGAGATCGACATCGATAAAATAGGTGAGATCAATGGAATGGATATCACCATCGTTACTTCTGCCAGGACCGACAAGGAAGCTCTGGCATTATTAAAAGAATTTGGATTACCGTTTAAAAATCAAAACAGTTAGAATATGGCTAAAGAATCAATGAAAGCCCGTGAAGTAAAAAGGGCGAAGCTCGTAGCAAAATATGCTAAAAAAAGAGCAGAGCTGCTTGCAAATGGCGACTACGCCGGATTGCAAAAACTTCCGAAAAACGCATCCCCGGTACGTATGCATAACCGATGCAGCCTCACCGGAAGGCCTAAAGGATATATGCGTCAATTCGGTGTTTCACGTATCAACTTCAGGGAAATGGCCTTACAGGGCCTAATCCCGGGAATTAGAAAAGCTAGCTGGTAATATATTAAAGAATAAGTGAGATGACAGATCCAATTGCAGATTATTTGACCAGGCTCAGGAATGCAGTGCTGGCAAACCACAGGATTGTAGAGATCCCGGCCTCCAATATCAAAAAGGACATCACAAAGATATTGCACGAGAAAGGATATATCCTGAACTATAAATTCGTTGATGATGATGACACTGTGCAGGGCACCATTAAGATTGCACTGAAGTATCACCCGGTGACAAAACAGGCAGCCATCAACAAACTCGACCGGATCAGTAA
>JAGLEK010000509.1 GCA_023145125.1 Bacteroidales bacterium
CTTGGTGATTCTTGGTCCCGATATTTATCGGGATGGAGCCTTTGTGGCTACTATATTTGTGTAAGCCGACAAATAATCTTTCCCTTTATAACTACTAAAAACTACTAAAAATATGTTTTCTGTTTCTGTATTATTCCTATTATTGCATGTCTTATTCTGTAACTGACTTTATGTTATTAACGTTTAAGTAAGTGTTAGTTATCTGGTCTAATAATCAAAAAGTGACGATCAATGCAAGTGACAATCAATAGAAATGATGTTATCTTTTCTCCGGATTCGAAAAAGATAATTGCCCGTTTTTTTTATCTCGATGATGAAAGAGGCATGGATGTTATCCACAGAGTAATGGGCATGTCGGAAGATGAGATTGCCATTGTTATCAACCAGGTGTTGAGAAATTTTTCCAAACGGCACAGAAATATTTCACAGGTATTCGAAAAACACTTTAAAAAGGTCAGTCACCTTTTTGATAAATTAAAAATAGATGCAGATAGTCTCTCGCTGTATAGAAAATTGCTTATTGGTTCTTATTTCACACATGAGTTTTCTATTGAATCAGCAGCATTATTTAATCCCTCAATAGTAGAACACCCTGATCAAACAGAGTTAGAACAAGGGAAAAAAAGAATTATTCTGAGTTTTAGAGCCACAGGAGAAGGACATATATCTTCGCTGGTTTTTCGTAGTGGTGTACTGGATCAGAATAATAACATGACCTTTAAACCTACTGGCCACATGTTAGATCAGGCATCTAGTTCTGTAAAGTATGTTTATAAGAAAGATTTTTTTATTGAGCGCTTAAATGAAACATTAGAATTTAACCATAAACTTTCTCCTGAAAGTTTATTAGACAAATTAAATTTTGAATTCACTTATGGTGAATTGAAATATTATATCGACGGGCTGAAAAAGAAATCAAAGTATACAAAAACTCAAAAGTTAATACTTGATGAGATTTTATGGCTTGCTTTATCTCATTATGAAATTGAGTTCTCACTTGATACTGCCTTATCTGAAAGAGTGATCTTTCCTGTGTCTCATTCTGAAAAGAACGGCATTGAGGATGCCCGTTTTGTGAGGTTTACCGATGATAATGGCGAAGTAACATACTACGCTACCTATACAGCTTATGATGGCATGGTCATTTTACCAAAGTTAATCGAAACTCAGTCTTTTTATAAGTTCAAAAGTTCGGCAATTCATGGTGAGATATCCAGTAATAAAGGCATGGCAATATTTCCAAGGAAGATAAATGGTAAATATGCTATGTTATGCAGGATTGATGGAGTAAATAATTATATCGCTTTTTCAGATAATATTAATATCTGGAGGACGGCCAAACTCCTGCAGGAGCCAAAATATCCCTGGGAATTTATTCAGATTGGAAATAGCGGATCTCCCCTTGAAACAAAAGAAGGCTGGCTTGTTATTACCCATGGTGTGGGAGCAATGAGGGAATACGTAATAGGTGCCTCTCTGTTTGATCTGGATAATCCTGAAAAAGAGATCGGGAGGTTAAAAACACCTTTGATGATACCTAATGAGAAGGAAAGAGAAGGATATGTCCCCAACGTAATATATTCATGCGGTTCTATTGTGCATAACAATAACCTGATCATTCCTTATGCCATGTCTGACTATGCGTCAACCTATGCATCTATTAATATGGATGAACTTTTGAGAGAATTAAAAAACTCAGACTGATCCGGTATCCTGTTAATCTTTCATGCCTGTTGTTGCCATACTCTGGATGAAGTATTTCTGGAAGAATATATAAGTGATAACGATTGGTGTGGCAAGAAATACGGCCGATGCCAGTTTAACGCCAATCTGGGCCTCGGCCCGCCCTCCTACAGCAAATAATGTTACGAGCTGGGGCATGGTCATAAGATTTTCTTCGCGAATTACTATCAATGGCCAGAGCACTTCATTCCATGATGCCATAAAGGCAAGTATGCCTACCATGATGATGGTTGGTTTTATGTTGGGCCACAGGATGGTGAAGATAATTCTAAGCTCCCCGCAACCATCAATACGCGCTGCATCAATAATAGCCTGTGGCAATCCCATAAAGGCCTGCCTGAACATCAGGATTGCAAAGGCACTGATCATAAATGGGACGGTCAGACTAAGATAAGTGTCAACCCAGCCGAATTTCACCATCAGGATATAGTTGGGGATAAGTGTGATCAGAAACGGAAGTGTCATGGTGAAAATGATAATAAAAAAGATAAGACTCCTGCCTTTGAACTCCATACGGGAAAGAGCATAACCCACCATGGAAGAAAATATCAGAGAGAATCCTGTATTGATGGTTGCAACAAAGGTACTGTTCAGGAGCGCCCTGCCAATTGGGATCTTGCTGATCATCGACTGGTAATTTTCAATGGTAAACTCTGAAGGGAGTAATATCAGGCTGTTGATATCATGTTCCGGACTGAGAGAAGCCATGATCATCCAGATAAAAGGATAGATGAAACTCAAAGCCGCGGCTGTGAGGATGGTATATAACAATATTTTCTTCAATAGTTTCATCTGATGATCCGTATCATGTAACCGTTTCTATGTATTTCTTTTGTATGAGGACAACCACAACGATCAGGAAAGCAAAAAATACTCCCAGGGTGGCCGAATACCCCATATGGTAATATTCAAATGCCTGTTTGTAAATATATAATACTGCCGAAAGCGTGCTGTTCAATGGCCCGCCCTGGGTTAAGATGTATGGTTCAATGAATAATGAAAATCCTCCAATGGTAGATAAAACCACTACCATGAATATAGTCGGATTGATTATAGGAACAGTAATATTGATAAATTTCTGCCAATGTGAGGCCCCTTCCAGGTCGGCTGCTTCATAATATTGTTTGGGTACCGTTTGAAGTCCGATAAGAAAAAGGATGACATACAAACCCACGTTCTTCCATGTAGCCATAATAGCAATAGAGACCATGGCAATATCAGGATCGATCAGCCAGCCTACTTTTCCCAGGCCAATGGATACCAGCATGCGGTTGATGACACCCGTTTCGTAACCCAGCAATTGCTGCCACATCATGGTAATAACCACACCGGAAATTACCACCGGCAGGAAAAAAGCAGCCCTGAAGAACCCCCTGAGTATGATCTTTTGATTTAGCACTTCTGCAAGAGCCAATGCCACTATGATCTGCAATGGGATATGAATGATAAGGAATTTCATGGTGTTGAGAATAGCCTGCCAGAATAGCCTGTCGCTGAAAAGCCTTTCCCAGTTATTAAGACCTGTCCATTCCATTGGACCGATGATATTCCATTTGAAAAAGGTAAGAAAGAGTGAAAAAATCACCGGAAACATAGTAAAAACCAGTAGATGGCTCAGGTATGGGGATACCATGAAGTAAGGAAGGAGTTTTTTTCTGACTTTTGCCATAAACAATGCCTGCTTAAAGTTTAACCGCCATGTTATTTGCCTCTTCTGCCATTTTCAGAGAAGAATAAGCGTTTATTCCGGAAATGCATTGTGTGTGATCCGGATCATTTATCCACCTCATTTGATCTTCAAACATGGAGGTGAGCATTTGCCTGTATCTTTCCATCTTTTGAACATGCTCGCCGGCCGTAAGGCTTATTTTATGATCAGCCTGAAATTCCTTGAAACGGCCCCTGAATTTTTTATTATCCCCTGAAAATGAATCTAAGTAATCAATTTTCGCATCCTTGAAGATATTTTTTAATTCTTCAAGATCTGAATTATTTACCAGTCCATGAATTTTAACCCTTACAGGTATCCATTCATAAAGCGTAACTTCCCCTCTTTCGAATTCCAGCCTCAGCTCTTGCCTGTCGAGGCAAACGGCCTGGTCAAACCCATGATAGAAATTAACCAGTCCCTCTTCATATTTGACCACAGCCTGTACTCTTGACCAGTATTCTCTTTGCTGTTCCGGCCGTTTCAATTTTTGTGCAGATACTACTTTTCCTTCTCCAAGCCATCCCGAAAAAAGGTCAAAGAAATGAACCGCATGTTCAATAAAAATACCTCCGCTTTTGGATTCATCCCACATCCAGTGCCCTGATCCAAGCCCTTCATCCGCCGCATAATTCTCAAAAAATCCATGTACGAATTCACCCAGCAGTTTCTTTTCTATAATTTGCTGAACCTGTATGAATAGTGGATTGTAGCGCTGCATAAGGTTAACAGTATACAATAATTGTTTTTCTTTAGCCAACTCTACAAGTTCCTTTGCCTCTTCAGACCGAAGGGCTGCAGGCTTTTCGCAAATGACATGCTTGCCTGCCAGCAAAGCCATTTTTGATTGTTCATAATGAAGGTAAGGTGGAGTGGCTATGTAGATCAGGTCAATGCCGGGATTTGCAAGCACATCTTCCATGTTTTGAAATATCTTCCCGCCAAACTGATCCTGGAATTTCAGGGCGTTCTGCGGAGATATATCATATGCACCCACAACACTTACATTCCCTGCCAGGAGAAATGCATTTACTGAAAATGCGGCAAAGCCGCCGGTGCCGATGATTCCTATGTTCATTATATCGTAAGTAGTGAAACCCAAGAATACACGAATGTACAAATAAGGAATACACAAATTAACCAATATTACTTCTTAACGATCAGTTTCTTCACAACAGATCGATTTCCGGACATTAGTTTGATAAAATAGATCCCACTTTCCAGGTCACTAACATCAATGTTTATCTCATACGTTCCAGGCACCTTCTCTTCATTCACCAATCGCCTGATTTTCATTCCCGACATTTGATATAAATCACATATCGTTAATCGTTTATCATTTATCAGATATCTTACCCGCGTATCGTTGTGGCAAGGATTAGGATATATTTCTAACTCCATATCCAAGGCATACTTGTCTTTGATTAACGACACTTCCTCCTCGTAGATATCCTTCACCTGATCATAGGAAATGCCATAATTATATATCCTGAGATTATCAATGCTGCCTTTAAAGTTAAAACCCGACTGTGATGGTAAGGATTGTCCCAGGATCAGGTCATAGGTGGTGGTGTTGATCAGCCCGGAATAATCTTTAACAGCATCTAATTCGGCATTAAGCAGGATCTGGCATTCAGTGCCGTTATAAATAGCAGCAACATAGTACCAGACATGACCTTCAAGTGATGTTTCCGTGTCCAGGTCGATGATGCCATCCGTGCCGTTTATGGTAAATCTTAAAAGCTGCTCACCAATTGACATCTTCCAGCGGTTTTGCCAGTTACCGTGTGAGATCGGATATGCTTCCCTGTCATAAAATTCAGTAATCTCCATCCAGAAGCTTACACTAAGGCCATCCCGGAAATTCAATAAATCAGTATTGTATACCGTCATAGAACTGGTGACATCATAGAAATTCATTGCGCTCGCAGGATTATCATTCATGTCGTCGACATAAATAATATTTTGTGGAAAACCATTATGATCATATCCACTGTAGTCCCAGGCCGAGTTGGAGAAAGTATACCAGGCTACAAGATCCCCCGTTTGTCCCATAGAAGGGTCTTTAACCAGTATCAGAAGACTGTCTTTATCTGAAGCCTCTTCGGTATCAATAACATTACAATAGATATAATAATTGCCCTGGATTGCCGGTGCATTGTAGATGGCTGTGCTATCTGAACCAATGATCTCCCCGGCCTGTGCAGACCACTCATAAATTAAGGGATCAGCATTTGCATCATAAGCATGGCATATGAGCTCACTGCTTGCATTTATGTTTATTATGCGCGGATCAGCATTAATAGAAATAATTTCAGGCGGGTAGTTTATCTTCTGGACAGCCCTGATGTTTAATGATGCTTCATCGGTCAGGCCAGGCCCGTCTTCGACAATACAGCTTATCTGGTACAGGCCCGAATCAGCGGGTACCTGCCACAACAGTGTATCGGTCCCGGCAACACTGTTACCATTAACAAACCATAAATAGTTCAGGATTGAACTCTCATGATCTTCAGCTGTACAATAGATAGTATGGGAGCTATTGGTGAGGACTATAGAATCCCTGGCTGCCAGGGATTTGATCCGTGGAGGATAATTTGAGACATTTTCACCGCTGTTAAAATCAATTATTGTATCATGAACCCAGGCCCTGTTCAGGGCATAAGTGATGTTTGATCCTGCGGGGATCAGTACCGTCATGATCACATGGTCGGCAGGGATTTCCATGTTAAAGGATCCCAGGGTATTAAATGCAATAAGCTGGTTGGCTATGGCGTCATAAATATCCCAGCTTCCTTCAGGCACCTGCACAAAAACAGTCTT
>JAGLEK010000051.1 GCA_023145125.1 Bacteroidales bacterium
TTCCGGGAAGGAAACCTCGGCATTATGGATTACTACAAATACAAAAATATTATGGCCGACACCCAGATGCGGGAGTCAATAGCAGAAGTGCCCGAAGCACCTACTAAAACTGGTGGGGAAGGCGAAGACTAGCCATCAAAGAAAAACCTAAGTTCAACTCCCTGCCTTACAGATAATGAAGGCAGGGAGTTTTTTTATTAAAAATTTCATATTTTTGCGCCGCCTTTCTGCCGGTAAGGTGTGAATACATGACTTTAAAACCCGACGAAATACAAGAAGTTGAACTCCTGTTCAACGAGCTCATGGAAAGTTGCAGTGCATTCTGCGATGCAGATGAACTGAAGATGATCCGCAATGCCTATGAGCTTGCTTTACGGGGCCATGGCAATACCAGGGCTGTGAATGGCCAGCTGAATATTTGCCATTCATTGCAGGTAGCCAGGTTGTCGACAGATGATATCGGGCTGGGGACTACTTCCATCATCTCTGCCTTGCTGCATGATGTGGTCAATAAGACGGATATCACCATTCAGGAGATAAGGGACGAATTCGGGGAAACAGTGTCAACACTTATTGAGGAATACACAAAACTCTCTAATCTGGATACAAAAAGGATAGGGGTGAATTCTGTGAAATTCAGAAACCTCTTCATGACAATAGTGGATGATATCCGGGTGATCCTGCTTAAACTCGCACACAGGCTGCACGACATGCGTACAATCCATGACCTTCCTATAGCGAAACAGGAGCTCTTTGTTGCAGAAACTGAGCATATTTACCTGCCTATAACTCACCGGCTTGGCCTGTACAAGATTAAAACCGAGCTTGAAGAAAGACTGATGCAATACCTGAATCCCGCCGTTTACACGGAAATATCTGAAAAGATCAGGGAAACGGATGCTAAACGCAAGCTTTTTATCAATGAATTCATAGAACCCATAAGCCGTGAGCTTATCGTACAGGGCTTCGACTGCGATATCAAGGGGAGGCCAAAATCTATACATTCAATCTGGGAGAAGATGAAGCGGCAAAATGTTAAGTTTGAAGAGGTATTTGACCTTTTTGCCATCCGGATCGTCAACAACAGCAAGGCTAAGCGTGAGAAAACTGATTGCTGGAAGATATATTCCATAGTAACAAATATTTTTGCACCGAATCCAAAACGCCTTCGTGACTGGATCAGCACACCTAAAGCCAGCGGTTATGAATCCCTGCATACCACGGTGCTGGGCCCGAATAAAAAATGGGTTGAAGTGCAGATCAGGTCAGCAAAGATGGATGAGATGGCAGAAAAAGGCCAGGCGGCTCATTGGCGCTACAAGGGATTTGATGCCGGAAAAGATGCCCGGAACTGGCTGGAACAGGTCCGTGATATACTGGAGAATCCGGATCAGATCAAGTTTGATCTCCAGAAGGATCCCGGAAAAACTGCAAAAACACAAAAAATATTTGTCTTTACTCCTGATGGTGACCTGAAAGAGTTGCCCCTGGGGTCAACCATCCTCGACTTTGCCTATGAGATACATACAAGGGTAGGAGACCACTGTAACGGGGCAAGGGTGAATAACAGGATAGTGCCCATCCGCTATGAGCTGAACAATGGGGATAAGGTTGAGATCATAACCTCTAAGAACCAGAAACCCAAGCTGGACTGGTTACAGTTTGTAAAAACCACCAAGGCCAAGAACAAGATCAAGCGGTCTATTAAAGAGCAAAAATTTCATGAAGCCCGGGAAGGGAATGAGATATTACGGCGTAAACTCAGGAACTGGAAAATACAGTTCAGCGATGAAGTGATTGATAAGCTTGTAAAACATTATAAATTAGATTCTGCCCTGGACCTGTACAGCATGATCGCATTCGAGAAGATGGACCTGAATGAGATCCGGCAGATACTTCTGGAAAAAGAGGATCCTGAAAAAAGCAGGGAACAGCCCGTAGTTCAGTCCCCCGAAAAAGTCAAAGAAAAGGATGATGATAACTATCTTCTTATCGACAACAGCCTGGATAATGTCAATTACAAGCTTTCAAAATGCTGTAATCCTAAACCGGGGGATGAAATTTACGGATTTGTAACCATAGGAAAAGGCATCAGCATTCACCGAAAGTCATGCCCCAATGCCAAAAGGATGCTTGATAAGTACGGCTATCGGAATATCGATGTTCAATGGAAAGGATCTGAAAGCAACGGGACCACACAGGCAACAGTACGGATCAGCGGCGACGACAGAATAGGCATCCTCGGCGAGATCACCTCCGTAATATCGGGAGACCTGAGGGTGAACATGCAATCCATTAAAGTTGATTCAGGAAAAAACAAAATGTTTACAGGCTATATCAAGCTGACTGTCAGAGACTCGAAACACCTCGATGAACTGGTGCATAAACTATTAAAGGTCAAAGGTATTGCAAAAGCAGGCAGAATTGATTAACTTTATGCCCGGATTGAACATTCATTGATTATAATTGTTTGTATATTGAAGGCAATTAAGATATCGTGTTAAATAATTGTTAAAGATTAAATAAGCATTAAAAGAATTTGTATATTTGTATCAAGGACTTAGGCTATTACCTCTTTCCTTTCTTTAATTCTCTATTGGTTTTTATTCGTGATCAGGGTAATAGCCTTTTATAGAAAACGGTGGCTCCGGCCACCGTTTTTTTTATCTTTGTTCGAAACATGACCCTGCACGAACACAGATAATAATATGATCTTAAGAATTCTTACCAAAATCTTCCTCGTGCTATTACTGGCTCCACTTGGGGCTTTTTCACAGGATGCTCATAAAACCTTCATCTTTCCGGATATTCCCGGCTACGAGACCTTAATATGCGATTTTCATATGCACACGGTCTTCTCCGATGGACTGGTTTGGCCAACGGTAAGGGTCAGTGAAGCAGTGAATGAAGGTTTGGATGCGATCGCCATTACTGAGCATCTCGAATATTATTCTCACAGCAATTATATCTCGGGTGACCATAACAGCTCCTATGAGATCGCCAAGCCTTATGCCGACAAGAAAGACCTGATCCTGATCAGGGGAGCGGAGATCACTAAGGGCATGCCGCCGGGCCATTTTAATTTTCTTTTCATCCAGGATGCAAATACCATTGATTCGGTCGATTGGGAAAAGGCCATCATACAGGCAAATAAACAGGGTGCCTTTGTATTCTGGAACCACCCGGGCTGGCGCCAGGAAAATGAGATCCCCATTTGGTATAACGAGCATAGCTGGTTGCTGTCGCAAGGATTGATCCAGGGTATTGAGATCGTGAACGAGAAAAGCTACTATCCGCTGGCACATCAATGGGCCATTGATTCAAACCTTACTTTGTTAGGAAACTCAGACATCCATGATCCGATTGATATGTTCTTTGACAGGAGCAAGGGGGAACACAGGCCGATTACACTGATATTTGCTGAAGAACGCTCAGAAGAAGGCATCAGGGAAGCATTGGATAACAAAAGAACAGCAATATATTATAAAGATATGTTGATCGGTAATGAGGAGTATCTTAAACCATTATTTTTTGAAGCAGTCAGGGACATGGCCATAGTATTTACCGGGACATCTTTTCCTGATGAGTATTTTTTGGAAAATAATGCATCCATTCCTTTTGAAATTGTTGTTGAGTATGAGCAGGGTAAAGAATCAGAAACTGTTATTATCGACCCAATGACAAAACAGGAAAGGGATGAATCTTTATTTAGAGATTTTAAAAGGATTCTTGTCAAAAACATTTGGATTGCGCCCGGGAAACAACTTGAAATATATAAATAACCCATGAGGTATCTTCTTCTCATTATCATAGTATTTGTAATGCTTTCCTGCCAGAGAGATTATGAAAATAATGGGCTTAGAATCTTTCGCTACAACGAAGCAGCCGGCATCACTTCCCTGGACCCGGCATTTTCAAGGGACCTGGCAAACCTCTGGGCCTGCAACCAGATTTTCGACGGGCTTGTCAAACTTGATGATAAGCTTGAGGTTAAACCATCGGTCGCAAAATCCTGGGAGATCACTGAGGGCGGAACCACCTACACTTTTTTTCTTCGGGATGATGTTTATTTTCACCCGCATGAGGCCTTTGCCGGAGGAAAGGGCAGGAGGGTGAGCGCATATGACTTTGAGTACTCGTATTACCGTATCCTCGATGCGGGACTTGCCTCACCGGGATCATGGGTATTTAATAATGTGGCCGACAGCGGTTTCAAGGCTATGAATGATTCAACGTTCAGGATCAAGCTGAAACACGCTTTCATGCCCTTCCTTGGTTTACTCAGCATGCAGTATTGTAATGTATTACCCAAAGAGGTGATAGAATTTCACGGCAAGGATTTCAGGAAGAATCCCATTGGATGCGGCCCGTTTTATTTAAAATACTGGAAAGAAGGTGTTAAGCTGGTCTTACACAAGAATCCTGAATATTTCGAACGGGATGAAGCTGGTGAAAGGCTCCCCTACCTTGATGCTGTGGCCATAACTTTCCTGATCGACAAGCAATCTGCCTTTTTGCAATTTATCCAGGGTAAGATTGACTTTTTGTCGGGCATCGATGCAAGCTATAAAGATGAACTGCTTACGCCTGATGGCCAATTGAATCCCGCTTATGAGGATCAGATATATCTGAACAGGGAACCCTATCTTAATACTGAATACCTGGGCGTAATGGTGGATACAATAGATGGATCGGGTAAAAAGCCGCTCACTGACAAGTTGATAAGGCAGGCTATCAGCTATGGGTTCGACCGTAATAAAATGATGCGCTATCTGAGGAATAGCATTGGAATAGCCGGCAATGGCGGCATTATTCCTGCCGGCATGCCATCTTTCGATACCACTTATTCATATGGGTACTCATATGATCCGCAAAGGTCAGCTGAACTGCTTGAGCTTGCAGGTTATCCCGGTGGTACCGGCTTGCCTTCTATCACCCTGACAACTTCTCCCGAGTACCTCGATCTGTGCAAGTACATTCAGCATGAGCTGATGCTGCTTGGCTTTGATATCAGCATTTCTGTGAGTCCGCCTGCAGCAATAAAGGAAATGAAAGCCCAGGCTAAAATTCCTTTTTTCCGGGCATCATGGATAGCCGATTACCCGGATGCAGAAAATTATCTTTCGCTGTTTTACAGCAGGAACTTTTGTCCCGCAGGCCCTAATTACACGCACTATGCGGATCCTGTGTATGACCAATTATATGAAGCCTCACTCGCTATTCTTGATGATAGTGCCAGATATCAGGCTTACCTGATGATGGATGAAATGATAATGGATGAAGCAGCTGTTATCATCCTCTTCTATGATGAAGTATTGCGGTTTGTAAGAAAAGATGTGTCAGGACTTGGCAGCAACCCGGTCAACCTCCTGGACCTCACAAATGTGATTAAGAACTAAAAATGATATATCCGGTACATGATTACCACAGGATGTATATAGGGTTTATTACCAATTGTATGATTAATGCCTGACATACAGTAGATTTAATTGCTTAATTTATTTATCTTTACATCCCTGTAACAAAACTAAGCTAAGGCCTTGACTATCATTACTAATATAAGGGAGCAGATCGGCCGGGTCATCCTCAAAAGGGAATCGACCCGCATCGTAAGGGAAAGAAAGGTCATCAACCTGGACGAAGCTTCCAGTATAGGCTTGCTTTATTATCTGCCCGATGAGTCGACATACCGCAAGATCAGTGCATACGTAAAACAGCTTCAGGATACAGGAAAAACTGTTAAAGCCCTGGGGTTTGTTGAAAGCAAAAGACTTACAGGGCAGTTTCTCCCCAAGCTGTCTTATGATTTTTTATACCCCTCGGGCCTGAGATGGGATTATAAACCTGTATCTACGGCAGCAAAGGATTTTATAGAGTGCGATTACGACATTCTGCTGGATATGAGCACGGAAGATTTTCTTCCATTGCTCTTTCTCACCGGGATGAGCAGGGCAAAGTTCAAAGCGGGAATGCAAAGCAAAGCAAGGTCAGGCTATCTCGACCTGATGATCAAACTGGGCGAAGAGGATGGACTGGATGAACTTATTAAGCAGATCAATCATTATTTATCCATGATAAACAAGAAAAATGAAAGCTGAAACGATCAAGGGCACCGGCGTAGCGCTGATTACACCTTTTCATAATTACGGTACCATCGACTTTACCTCCCTCGGCAAGCTGACAAAGCATGTATTAAATGGAGGGGTTGATTTTTTGGTGGCACTGGGCACTACCAGTGAAGCCCCCGTATTGTCGGCCGACGAAAAAAATGCTGTCCTTAATCATATCCTCGAAGTAAATGATGGAAAAGTTCCGGTAATTATCGGGGTTGGCGGCAATAATACCCAGGGCATTGTTGACTCCCTGAAATCGATTGATTTTGAGGGTATCAGCGGCATCCTCTCAGTGGCACCTTATTACAACAAACCGAACCAGAAAGGACTTTACTTCCACTTCAAGTCCATTTCTGCCGCCAGTCCGGTTCCCGTGATACTTTATAACGTACCGGGCCGCACAAGCTCAAATATAAGTGCAGAAACAACCCTGAGGCTGGCCAATGAGTTTGGTAATATTGCCGGTATCAAAGAAGCTTCAGGTGATCTGGGCCAGGTCATGCAGATCATAAAGAACAGGCCAAAAGGATTTTTAGTCCTGTCAGGCGATGATGCCCTGACCTATCCAATGCTCACACTGGGAGCTGACGGGGTGATCTCTGTGGTTGCAAATGCATTTCCCCGGCAATTCTCCCAAATGGTAAACCTTGCACTTAAAGGGAACTATGAAGAAGCAAGGTCATTGCACTATGAACTCCTGGAGTTGATAGAGGCACTGTTCGAGGATGGCAACCCGGCAGGGATAAAGGCTGCCCTCGATGCCATGGGGATCGCTGGCAACAATCTAAGGCTTCCACTGGTTAAAGCGAATAAGGCAACCTATAATAAGATTGCCACTCTGGTTAATAAGATAAAATTATAGTAATTTTGCACTCTAAACTGATTCAATTATGCTCTGGAAAACTATTTTGATCTCGATATTACTCAGCTTTACTGCATTTGCTATTGCTCAGGACATAGAAAACATTTTTAAAGACAGGAGTGAGGTATACTTCACATTTGATGTGAATACTGACACAGACCTGCAATCCTTATCGCGTGCGATATCCATCGATAATGTAACCCCCGAGATGCAGGTTTTTGCATATGCAAACAGGAAAGGGTTCAGTGAATTTATGAATCAGGGCATTACATACACGATACTGCAGCACCCCGGAACATTGCATCATCCCAGGATGTTGGATGTAGAGGGTGTTAAAAATATAGATTCCTGGGATTTCTACCCCACTTATGACGCCTATGTCGATATGATGTACCAGTTTGAAGCAGATTTTCCGGAACTCTGCGATGTATTCAGTATTGGCACAACTAATGAGGGCAGGGAACTCCTGGTAGCAAGGATCAGTGACAATGTGAGCCAGTCAGAAGGTGAACCGGAGTTTTTATATACTTCTACAATGCATGGCGATGAAACCACTGGTTATGTGCTTATGCTCCGGTATATTGATTACCTGCTCAATGGATATGGAACAAACGCAAGGCTTACGAACCTTGTCAATGAGACTGACATCTACATAAACCCCCTCGCAAACCCTGATGGAGCATACCACGGCGGGAATTCCAGTATTTATGGGGCACAACGCTTCAATGCCATGGGAGTCGACCTTAACAGGAATTATCCTGATCCGGAAGATGGCCCGCACCCTGACGGGAATGCATGGCAAACAGAAACTGTGCACTTTATGAATTTTGCGGAAGAACATAATTTCGTCATGAGTGCTAATTTGCATGGAGGCACTGAGGTTTGCAATTACCCCTGGGATACATGGTCAACCCTTGCAGCTGATAATAACTGGTGGGTATATGTATGCCGTGAATATGCCGATACCGTGCATGCAAATGCTCCGGGAGGTTATATGACAGGATACAACAATGGCATAACAAATGGTTACCAGTGGTATTCCATTGCCGGCGGGCGACAGGATTATATGAATTATTTTCACCAGTGCAGGGAGTTCACACTCGAAATTTCCGACGTGAAGCTAATACCTGCCAGTCAGTTACCTGCCCACTGGGATTACAATTACAAATCCTTTCTGAATTACATGGAACAGTGCTTATTTGGAGTCAGGGGAAAGATAACCGATTCAGCAACAGGCGATGCTATAGTAGCAGAGGTATTTGTGCTCAATCATGAAAGTGACAGCTCCTGGGTATATTCATCACTACCGGGTGGTAACTATCACAGGCTCCTCTTTGAAAGCTTTTACAGTATTCGCTATTCAAAGGAGGGTTACTATTCACAGACCTTCGATAATGTTATCGTTCACGAAAGGGAAGCAACCGTACAGGATGTGGAGCTGGTCAAGATAATGTTTAATATCGACGAACCTCTTGCTGAAACATTCAGTATTTACCCTAACCCGGTATCCGGAAATTATATAAAGCTGAAAGCAAACCAATCGATAGAGGATATCACCGTGTACTCAATGAATGGGGAATTGTGCCATAAGTCGAATGCCGGTGGAACAAATACGGCATTTGTTGATGTAAGCAAGCTAAATGCAGGAACATACATTATCAAGATAGTGTTGGATGGTAAGCTTGTACAACAGAAACTTATTAAGCACTAACCTATCATTATCCCAAATCCGAGTATAACACGGTAAAGGATAATGAAAATCAATGGGAATGCGATTACTTTGAGATTAAATTTTACTCTAATGATCTCTTCCTCGAAGTATAAGGAGTGTGCAAAGCGATGGCCAATGGCAACGGGGATGATAGTAAGCACCAGTGAGAGAGAGACAGTAATGTCATATGACAGGAGTTCAGGGAGCATAAGCAAGGCAATTATTGCATTTCCTGCAAAAAACGGAATGATGGCCTGCGCCCAGAGGAATCTTTTTTGCTGATGCTTCTCAAGATGCCGGTAGTAACTGTTTGCCGAGATCAGGAATGATCGTGCCGTGAACACCCCCAACAGGATCAGGGCTGTTATAGATACGATTGTGTAGATCACCTTTTCAGTATCGGATATGAAAGACCAGATAATAGCATATCCAAACCCACGGCCAAATAAACTTCCGATCAGCAAAGAGCCAAAAAATGCATTAAAGCCATGGATTAAAAGCCAGAGAAGGAATAGTTTTCCAAGCCCTCTTTCGGTACGGATATACGAAAAGATTATAGCAAAAAAGAGGGCAAGGACCCCTGCCAGTATAGGGCCGGAGGCATAGATCATCTTTACTGAATCACCGAACCATTGTTCAGGTTTTACCAGCCATAATACTTCATAATAGTAAATGATGGAGCGGTAGTCGAAAAATACACCTGATATTGATGATGTGAACAGGATGATAAGAAATATGAGCAGGTAGGCTGCCACAAACAATAAGGTGGAATGTATGCTGATCACAGCAAATTCTCTTATCTGGCCTTTATTGCTCCTGATATACCTGATCAGTTGGGGCAGCTTAGCCGGGTTAAGATTTTTCAGGCTTAAGATCACATTTCTTGAACAGATTTTCAGGTAAAACCGAAGAAGCCTCCTGCGGCGATGTCTTTTAAATTTCCTGTCACGAGCAGCAATGGCATCCCTTTCCTGTTGCAGGCTTTCATAGTGCTCTTTGTTATCGAGAAGGTCTTGAAGATAATCAACTTTAAGCGAATCTTTGATCTCTTTTCTGTCCAGGTTTTCCTGCCGCCTTTTATGCTTTTCGGCAATACGTTCTTTCCTGTGATGTTCCTTTGCTATGGATTTGCTTTCGGTTACCACAGCACGGGAATTCCGGTCTGCACTCCTGAGCTCTTCTCTGCGCAATCTTTTCACATAGCGCAGATAGCGCATTCTTCGGTAGATACGGTAAAGAAATGTGTATTTCTTTCTCGCAGACATGTCATAAGATTCTATCCGGCAGAGACATCCTTGAACTGATCCTTGCTGTAAATGCCTTTTTCCAGTCTTTCCTTTATCACAGTAAAAGCATCAACGGTATATTTCACATCTTCCAGGGTGTGTACTGCTGTGGGAATAAGCCTTAGGATAAGAACTCCTTTAGGAACAACCGGATAACCAATAATAGAGCAGAAGATATTGTAGTTTTCCCGAAGGTCATATGTTAGCTGTGTAGCTTCAGGAACACTTCCTGAGAGGACAACCGGCGTTACGGGTGATTGGGTATTGCCGAGGTTGAAGCCTTTTTCTTTTAAGCCTTTCTGCAAAGCGTTAACAATTATCCATAGTTTGTCCTTATGCTCGGTGCTGCTTCTGATCATGTCAAGCCTTTTCAGGGCTCCGATCACCATCGGCATTGGAAGCGACTTGGCATAGATCTGTGAACGCATATCATATCTCAGATAGCTAATGATCTCTTTCTTGCTGGCCACGAATGCTCCGATGCCTGCCATGGCCTTGGCAAAAGTTGCGAAATACAGGTCAACCTGGTCCTGAACCTCAAGAAACTCATCAGTGCCGGCTCCTGTAGCCCCCATGGTACCAAAGCCGTGAGCATCATCAACCAGGAGTCTGAATTCATATTTTTCCTTCAGGGCACATATCTCTTTAAGCTTGCCCAGGTCACCCGACATGCCGTAAACTCCTTCTGTGATCACCAGGGTGCCGCCACCGGTCTGATCTGTGATCTTTTTAGCCCTTGAAAGCTCTTTTTCAAAGTTTTGTATGTCATTATGGGGATAAACGAAACGTTTACCAAAGTGCAGCCTCATACCATCAAGGATACAGGCATGTGCTTCTGAATCATAAACGATCACATCTTTTCTGTCAACCATGGAATCAATGATGGAAACCATGCCCTGGTAGCCGTAATTTAACAGGTAAGCAGACTCCCTGCCTACGAAGGCAGCGAGTTCCTCTTCCAGTTGTTCGTGGTATTTAGTCTGCCCCGACATCATCCGTGCACCCATAGGGTAAGCCAAACCCCACTCCTTAGTGGCATCGGTATCAGCTTTCCTTATTTCCGGATGGTTGCCCAATCCGAGATAGTTGTTCAGGCTCCAGATCAACCTTTCTTTACCCTGAAATATCATCTTGTTCGACAGTTCTCCTTCAAGCTTGGGGAACATATAATATCCTTCTCCCTTTTCACGGTATTTCCCTAAGGGGCCTGGCCTGTTTATTACTTTTTCAAAAATATCCACGGTTTATTTTTTAGGTTTATAATTTGATCATTGCAAAAGTATTAATTTATGGTTTACCCGCAAATGAATTCCTTACATAATAATCAAGAATAGAATACGTTTTAAAAATCAATATAAATAGCTTACTTTTGCAGCATGTTTAAAAGATGGCTTTTCGGCTTATTATTTTTAAGTGTAATTCTTACTGTTTCCTGCTCAAAACACTCCAGGGTATTGAAAAGCGGTGATAATGACCTGAAGTATGAAGTGGCCATTGACCTGTATGAAAAAGGAGACTATTACAGGGCAATACAGCTTTTCGATCAGCTGATCGCCATCTACAGGGGCACTGAGCGGCTGGAGGTTATCAATTATTATTATGCATACTGCTATTACCATCAGGGCGATTATCTTCTGGCAAGCTATTATTTTAAGCGCTACGCACAGAATTACCCGTCCAATCCCAGGGCAGAGGAGTGTATGTTCATGAATGCATATTGCTACTACCTCGATTCACCGCGTTACAGCCTGGATCAGACCAATACCTACGAAGCTATTAAAGAGATGCAGATTTTTATTAATGTATTTCCCCAAAGTGACTCAATTAAAACTTGTAATGATATTATTGATAAATTGCGTGACAAGCTTGAAAAAAAAGCTACAGAAATAGGCATACAGTATTATAAAACAAGACATTATAAAGCAGCCATCGCTTCTTTTGAAAATGTGATGAAGGACTTTCCCGATTCTGAGAACCGGGAACAGATATTTTACTTTATGATGAAATCCTATTTTTTCTACGCTATTCATAGTATTGATGAAAAGCAGGATGAACGATACCAGGAGGCTGTTGAGATCTATAATGATATCATGTACCTGTTTCCTGAAACCAAATATCAGAGAGAGTTAAAAACCATGCACCGAAATGCAACGGACAAGCTTGCAAATTAAATCAGAAATTATTTTAGAAAATGGATTATAAAAAAGTAAAAACAGAAAGAACGGCAGTAACCAGGGACAAACATCGCTTTTACGAGCAATCCGGTAATATATACAAGTCAGTGTCTGTCCTTTCTAAACGTGCGAATCAGATCGGTTTGGAGATGAAAGAAGAGCTGAACAGGAAAATTGCCGAGTTCGCCACAACAACTGACAACCTGGAAGAGGTATTTGAAAACAGGGAACAGATAGAGATCGCCAAGTTCTATGAACACCTTCCAAAACCTACATTAATCTCGATTCATGAATTCCTGAATGAGCAGATCTACTTCAGGGATCCTCATGATGAGACGGATGAAGAAAGCAAGCCTGTTTAAGCCGTCAGGAGGCACTGAATGCTAAAAGACAAAAAGATCATCATTGGTGTAACCGGCAGCATTGCTGCCTATAAGGTGTCACCCCTCGTTCGCCTGCTCATAAAAGAAGAAGCAATAGTGCAGGTCATTATGACGCCGGCTGCACATGATTTTGTAACACCTCTGACCATGGCAACCCTGTCGGGGCAGCCGGTGCTTACAGAACCCTTTAACCCTGTGGATGGTGACTGGACCAGCCATGTTGAATTAGGCCTGTGGGCTGACCTGATGCTGATTGCCCCGGCTACAGCAAATACGCTGGCTAAGATGGCAGGTGGCATTGCAGACAATCTTTTACTAACCACCTACCTTTCAGCCAAATGCCCGGTATTTTTTGCTCCCGCCATGGATCTTGACATGTACCGGCACCCAACAACCAAACAAAACATTGAAAAGTTGCAATCATTTGGTAACCAGCTGATCGCCCCTACAGAGGGTGAACTGGCAAGTGGCCTTTGTGGTGCGGGAAGGATGGAGGAGCCGGAGAACATAATCAACATCCTGAAGGAATTCTTTACCAAAGGCTGGGATTTTCCCGCTAAGAAGATAATGGTGACTGCAGGGCCGACTTTCGAAGCTATCGACCCGGTTCGGTTCATAGGAAACCATTCCTCGGGACTTATGGGATTCGCTATTGCCAATGAATTTGCAGAAAGGGGAGGGGATGTGACGCTAATCAGTGGGCCTACTGCCCTAAATGCCGCTGAAGGCATTAATCTTGTGGGTGTTACATCTGCTGATGAAATGCATAAAGCATGCATGGAGAATTTTGAAGAAGCAGATATTATTGTCATGACTGCAGCGGTAGCTGATTATACCCCCGAAAGCGTTGCTGAGGAAAAAATAAAAAAGTCAGGTGACCGGATGGTACTTAAATTGAAACCGACTAAAGATATCCTCGCAGAGATGGGCAAAAAGAAGAAACCGGGCCAGTTCCTGGTTGGTTTTGCACTTGAAACTGAAGATGCTGTGACCAATGCCGAAAAGAAGCTGAAAAATAAAAAGCTTGATCTTATCGTTTTAAACTCACCGAAAGACGAGGGAGCTGCATTTGGTGTGGAAACCAACAAGGTGACCATGATCACCAAAGACTTTCAGCAAACGAAATATGATCTTAAATTAAAGCTTGATGTGGCCATTGATATCGTAGACAAGATCAAAGAGTTATCAGTGTAATATTATTTGCTTATGCGACTGGGAATACACAAGAAAATTGCCATACTTCTGATTAGCGTACTGATAAGCATGCAGTCCTTTGCGCAGGAGATCTACTGTAATGTTCAGATCAATACACAGCAGGTAGAAGGAACCGAAAAAAAGGTATTTGAAACCCTCAGGACGGCCATTTTCGAGTTTATGAATAATCGTCAGTGGACCTCTTACAGCTTTAAGATTGAAGAACGCATTGAATGCACCATATTGCTGAATGTGACAAGCAGGATATCAAGCGATGAATTCACGGCTGAACTCAATATGGCGCTTAAGCGGCCAATCTATAATTCGGCCTATAACTCGACCACTCTTAACTACATCGACAAAGATTTCAAGTTTACATATGTTGAATATCAGCCACTCGATTTCATTGAGAACACCTTTACGTCAAACCTGACATCGGTGCTGGCATATTATGTTTATATCTTCCTGGGGCTCGATTTCGATTCTTTTACGATGTATGGAGGTACGCCATTTTATGGAAAGGCCGAAAACATCGTAAATGCAGCCCTGAGTGCGGGCTATGCAGGCTGGAAGTCATTCGAGAGCCAGAAGAACAGGTACTGGTTAGTGGAAAACCTTTCGAACCCCGCATATCAGCCGATCAGGAAATTCATGTATGAATATCATCGCCTGGGACTTGACCAGATGTATGACGATTCACAAAGAGGGCGTGCAGCCATCCTGAAAAGCCTGGATTACCTCGCCGAGATAAAAGATGGTTGGCCAAACCTGTTCTTCCTGCAGCTGATCATGGATGCCAAAAGGGATGAGTTTATCAATGTCTTCTCCGAAGGTAGTTCCACAGAAAAAACCAGGGCGATGAACATCCTGAAAAAACTCGATCCTTCACAAAGCTCGAGATATGATGAGATCATGAATTGATCATCATTCCCTTCCTGTGCGATTACTGTCTGATTTCTTTTTATATTTACCTTTGTATTTGTTTTAGTTTTTCATGCCTGCAATCATATGCTTAAACATCTTTCTATAAAAAACTATCTCCTGATCAAAGACCTTGAACTGGAATTCAAGAACGGGTTTACAGTGATCACCGGGGAGACAGGAGCCGGAAAAACCATTCTGATCGGTGCACTGTCGCTGATACTGGGAAAAAGGGCAGATACGGGTGCCCTGCTTGAAAAAAAGAACAAATGTGTTATTGAAGGAACCTTTTCGGTAAGTGGATACGGCCTGGAAGGCTTTTTTACACAGTATGACCTTGATTATGATGAGCATGCAGTGCTCAGAAGAGAGATCAACAAGCATGGAAAATCAAGGGCTTTTATCAATGATACACCTGTAAACCTGCCTGTTTTAACATCGCTGGGACACAGGCTTGTCGATATACACTCACAACATCAAACCCTGATGCTGAATGAGTCGGGATTCCAGATGGCCATACTTGATAATTTTGCAAATAACACAACATTGCTTAATGCATATGCCGAAGCGCATCAAAGCTATAATGCACTCAGGGCGGATCTTGATCAACTCATTGCAAAGGAAGCTGAAATGCGTGCAGAAGGTGATTATCTGAGTTTTCAATATAACGAGATTGAAGCTGCCGCACTCCGGGAGGATGAGCTTAAGGAGCTTGAAGAAGAACTGAA
>JAGLEK010000510.1 GCA_023145125.1 Bacteroidales bacterium
TAATATTATTTCACGACGCGGAAAAGTTTATCCCACCTGATCTTGCCCTGGAACCAGCTTTTGTCGGGATTGAGTGAGAGCCAGACAAAGACTGCTTTACCAACGATGTGGTTTTCCGGAACAAAGCCCCAGTAGCGTGAATCCGCTGAGTTATGCCGGTTGTCGCCCATCATGAAATAATAATCCATTTCAAAAGTATAACTGTCGCTTACAACGCCATCGATAATAACTTTACCGTCCTTCACTTCCAGATCATGGCCTTCGTATGCATGGATTGCTCTTCGGTACAGGTGTATGTTACCGGTGTTGATCTCAATGCTTTCACCGGCCTTTGGAATATACAGTGGCCCAAAGTTATCGACACTCCACCCATAAGCCTGATTATAGGGGTAGATGCGCTTGATGTCGTCAGGGTTTCCTGCCGGATGTGTAAGCCGTGTAACAGATTTTACAACGGGTGTTTCCTTTAGCTTTTCTGCAGCATCTTCATTCATATAAGCGTAGGAGATCGAGGGGTTCCCTGTGGAAACAACCTCATGAATGCCGAGCTTGTCGATCAGGCGGTCACTAAGCCTGGAGCCATCAGTAATGACCTGGTAGCTGAATTGTGCATATTTCGGGGGCTCCAGGGCTTTGCCATTAATAAACACTACCTGGTCGATAACCTGCAGGCTGTCTCCGGGCAGCCCGACGCAGCGTTTAATATAATTTTCACGTTTATCTACAGGCCTGGCGATGATGTCTCCATACTTTCGCTTATTATTCCAAACATCACGCTTCCCGTTTTGCCTTACAAGGCTGTAATAACTGTCGTTGCTCTGAAATACTGTCGATAAAGTATCTCCGTCGGGATAATTGAATACGACGGCATCATATCTATTAATACTATTTAAGCCCGGATAGCGGTAGTATGGCAGGCTGATCCATTCAAAGTAGGACTTTGTCGTGCTGGTGAGAGGTAAGGTATGATGTACGAAGGGGAATGTAAGAGGGGTTATAGGTACGCGTGGGCCGTAGCTGACCTTACTCACGAACAGGAAATCACCCCTTAACAAGGAGCCTTCCATGGATGAAGTAGGGATCGTATATGCCTCAATGAAGAAGGTGCGGATGATGGTAGCTGCAACCACGGCAAAGATGATGGCATCAACCCATTCACGTGCCGGGCCTTTCTTTACTTTTTCCCTCTTGTCAGGATCCAGGTATTGTTCTTTGCCCGAAAATCCCAGGTATGGAAGATAAAAGAAAGGGAAAATGACGCCTAAAGCCTGTGCACCAATACTCTCTTTGCCGAAACATTTCAATATTTCCACTACCATCAGGAGGATCACGAAAACATTGATAAAGGGAACCAGGATGAAAATATACCACCAGATGGGCTTATTGATGATCTTGAGCCAGATATAAAAATTAAGAAAGGGTACTACGGCCTTCCATCCGTCCTCTCCTGCTTTTTCGAAGATCTTCCATAAGCCGGCAGTGGATAATATCAGGAAAACAATTACAATGATATCGTATGCATTCATAATGCTGTTTTATTTTTGACCAAAGTAAGGGTAATTTTCATTATTGCTCACCCGGGCGGTGTTAAATATTGTTAAACGTCAGGCCCCTGCTTATTTCTCATCATAGAGTATATCCTTCATGCCGAAACAACCTTTCCTGCCGGCCAGCCATTCAGCAGCATGAAGAGCGCCATAGGCAAAGCCTTTTCTGGAGTGTGCGGTATGCTTAATTTCCAGGCTGTCGATCTCAGAGTCATATTGAACAAAATGTGTTCCCGGAACCTGGTTCCTTCGGATGGAGATAATCTCCAACTCATTCGGGCTTTTTGACGGCCTGTTGACCCATATATCCTTCACAGTATGATGACGGATGATCTCATTGGCAAGACTGATCGCCGTGCCGCTGGGCGAATCCTTTTTACCGCTATGGTGGATCTCTTCAACGAGGATGCGGTAATCTGGGTACTTGCTCATAAATGCAGCCAGGTTTTTGTTCAATTCAAACATGATATTCATGCCCGGACTGTAATTGCTGGCATAGAAGAAAGCGTGCTCGCCCTCCAGGCAGATCTTCCTTATTTCTTCGAAAGAATCAGTCCAGCCGGTAGTGCCCGATACCACCGGCAACCCGGCTTCGAAACAGCGGCGAATATTTTTTACAGCTATTGCAGGCATGCTGAATTCAATGGCAACATCTGCTCCGGATATGACATCCCGTTTATTGTCCCAATCGGTTTCGTTATCAATAATTGCTGTTATCTCATGGCCATGATCAAGGGCCATTTTTTCAATTTCCCTGCCCATCCGGCCATATCCAATGATTGCAATCTTCACAATTTCTTATTTAAAATTTAACAGTCAGTTTTACTCCGGTCACAGGCCTGAAATCCGGCCGCCTGATATGCATTACCGGATCCACACGAATCGACAGGTCTTCGCTTACGTCATAATCAAAGAGATGTGCGTCCACGCTGGCATCTACGATATTAAGGATGTACCATAGCCCGCCCACGATATAGCTTAATTCCATATTTCGCCGGTGATATTTTTTCCCATCCAATAATTGTTGCTCATCATACTGGCCAACATAATCATTGTCGATGTAGCCCGAATCCCCTGCTATAACATAATCATATGCTTCATCATACTTTTTGTACTCACTGGTATTGCTGATGATAAAATAGGTGATAAGTCCGAATCCGGCATAAATGATTGGTATTTTCCAGTATTTTTTGTTGTAAGCCTGTCCGAGGCCGGGCAATACTGCAGAAAAAATGGCTGCTTTGTTCGGGGAATGCGGCTTTTTAAAAGCAGTGTCGACTTCCGTCGTATTTTGCGCCTCGAGCTCAGGCCGGGGGAGTAGCAGTAGAAAACAGAACATGAACAGGATAACTCCATACCGGAACGGTATGTGCATAAAGCCTTTATTTGCTGCTTCTGAAGATGTAGTCCCGCGTTGAAACATATGATATGGTAGGTTCCCTAGTCGAGCAATGCCAGGATACGACTGAAATCCTGGTCTGATTCAAAGGAGATAACGATTTGTCCTTTGCCATTATTATTCCGGCGGATGTTTACATTGGTGCCAAGCTTGTCGCGTAGTTCCACCGCAGTGCTGTTGAAAAATTCAGGCAGTTCTACCGGGTCTTTCATTGTAACCGGAGGCTGGGCCTGAAAATTACGTACAAGTTCTTCTACCTGTCTGACCGAAAGGTCGCGGGCAATTATCTTCTTCAGGATTCCCAGTTGTATTTCCGGGTCAGTTACATTTATCAGTGCCCGGGCATGGCCCATGCTGATCCTATCGTCGCGCAGTGCAAGTTGAATTTCAGCAGGCAGTTTAAGAAGCCTGAGGTAATTTGTTATGGTTGAACGGTTTTTGCTGATCCGTTCGCTGAGCTTTTCATGCGTAAGCTCACATTCTTCTATCAGGCGCTGGTAGCTGATGGCGATCTCTATGGCGTTCAAGTCCTTCCTGTGAATATTCTCTACCAATGCCATTTCCAGCATCTGCTCATCATTGGCTACCCTGATATAACAAGGCACCTCACTTATACCCGCAACTTTGGAAGCACGCAGGCGGCGCTCGCCGGATATTAACTGGTACTTATCATAGCCAAGTTTTCTTACCGTGATGGGCTGTATGATGCCCTGCTTTTCGATGGAGGCTGCCAATTCCTTTAAAAGCTCATCATCAAACTGATCGCGTGGCTGAAAAGGATTGGAAACAATTTTTTCAACAGCGATGTTGGCTATGGCCCCAACCACATAATTGCCGGAGATGTCTTTCGAGGTGATATCTGTTTCGGGGCTTTGCAAAATTGCATCCAGTCCTCTTCCCAATGCTTTCTTCTTAGTTTTCATCAGTAATATCTATGTATTTGTCAGCTTCATCAATAGTGGTCATATTATGCTTTTGAAGGATCTCCCTGGCCAGGTTAAGGTAGTTGATGGCCCCTGTGCTGCTGGCATCATGCATAATGATTGTTTCACCGAAACTGGGTGCTTCACCAAGCTTGGTGTTTCGGCTGATTATGGTTTCAAAGACCATTTGCTGGAAATGAGTTTTAACCTCGTCTACAACTTGCCTGGACAGCCTGAGACGAGAGTCAAACATAGTTAGCAAAATGCCTTCAATATCAAGTTTTTCATTCAGGCGGGTTTGCACAATTTTAATTGTGTTGAGCAGTTTCCCGAGGCCTTCCAGGGCAAAGTATTCACACTGCACAGGGATGATCACGGAATCAGCGGCTGTAAGGGCATTCACGGTTATGAGGCCGAGGGATGGCGAACAATCGATAACGATATAGTCATAGTTGTCTTTCACCTGGTCGATAACCTTGCGCATCATCTTTTCCCTGTTCGGGAGGTTGATCATTTCTATCTCAGCACCTACCAGGTCGATGTGTGCAGGTAGCACGGAAAGGAAAGGAGTGGTCGATTCCAGGATCACGTTGTTTGGATCCAGGTCGTCCATGATGCACTCATAAATACTGGTCTGAACTTTTTTTGGGTCGTAGCCAAGCCCGGAGGTTGCATTTGCCTGGGGATCTGCATCAATTACCAGGGTTTTATATTCCAGCACAGCCAGGCTGGCCCCCAGGTTAATGGCAGTTGTGGTTTTTCCAACGCCTCCTTTTTGATTTGCGATCGCAATGACTTTTCCCATATTCTTATAAGATGATGATTAGTTTATGATAAGCAAAAGTACGAAGTTATTGACTAAAAATTTTGCTCGTTACAGAATTAGTTATTAACGCATGTTAATTTTTTTAGAAAAAAAAAGCTGCCTTGTTTTGACAGCTTCTCTCCTGGAAATATTGTAAGTAAGATCTATTCATCTTTGGTTTCATCTTTGGTTTCTTCAGGATCGCCGAGGTCTTCAAACTTCACACTGGCAATGCTTTCAGACTTAGAGACTTGTGTATCCGGTTCCGGTTCCGGCTCCGGTGCTTTTTTCCCTGTTTCAATAAATTCAATGGCCTCACTCAAGCCCCTTGAGAATTTTTCAAAATCTTCCTTGTACAGGAAGAGCTTATGTTTCTCATAATAAAATTTACCCGAATCATTGTTAAAGCGCCTTTTGCTTTCTGTAATTGTCAGGTACTGTTCCCCGGCCCTGGTTGCTTTCACATCAAAGAAGTAGGTCCTCTTGCCGGCCCTGATCACCCTTGAGTAGATTTCTTCCCTGATCACATCTTTGTTTTCTTGCTCTTCCATGTTGTGTTTTTTGGTTCGTTTACCCTCAACAAGGGCAAAAATATAAATATTTATTAATCGTCAAACGAAAAATTTCATAATAATTCCCATCCTGAAAACTGTTTCCCGGGGTGGCTCACTAATTTATTTCATACAAGACATGATATTATACTTAATGGTTGCATATACTTACAGGATAATTCAGGAATTACTTACATTTGCGTTATGCGTAGGTGTTATTACAGTAGCCATGTGTATCTTGTTATGCTTGCCCGCTTGCTGATAGCCCTGCTGTTTTTTTCACTGTCGCGCCTCCTCTTTTATTTGTTTAATACACAGTTTTTTGGCGACCTGAACGGGATTGATTTGCTCGAAGCTTTTCTCGGCGGCATGCGCTTTGATATTTCAATCGTGATCATTCTCAGTGCTCCCTTTATCCTCATGAACACCATTCCTATCCCTGCAAGGAGTGGGAAAACCTGGCAGCTGCTTGCTCTGGCCTCCTTTTATATAACCAATGTAAGCGGTTTTGCCCTTAACATGATCGATACGGTATATTTCCGGTTCACATCAAAACGGATGACCGCCGACATCTTTTCGTTCATTGACGCTGGTGAAGATGACATGATGACATTGATCCCAAGGTTTTTGATCGACTTTAAATGGGAGTTTTTGAGCTGGGTGTTTCTTTCCATGATCTTTATATGGATCTCCTCAAGGATCAGGCTTAAGAAAAAGGAAATTAAACATGGCATACGT
Source organism: Bacteroidales bacterium (assembly GCA_023145125.1). Taxonomy (GTDB): domain Bacteria; phylum Bacteroidota; class Bacteroidia; order Bacteroidales; family B18-G4; genus B18-G4. The sequence continues at coordinate 5,964 of JAGLEK010000510.1, forward strand.
TACTACGTCATTAATACCATTCTGTTCCTGCTTACTGCATTTATTTCAATAATTGGGATACGGGGAGGATTCCAGCTGCGTCCTTTTACTATCATCAATGCCGGAGAATATACTGCGGCAAAGAATGTCTCACTGGTATTGAATACGCCCTTTACTATTGTAAAATCATGGGGGCATATTGACCTGGAAGAAGTTTCGTATTTTACGGATGAAGAAACACTGATTGCCACATACCAGCCCATACATCACCCCCCAACACCCGATTCAACCAATTCAACCAACGTAGTTCTGATCATCATGGAAAGCTTTGGTACCGAATATATCGGTGCCCTGAATGGAGATGGAAGCAAAGGCTATACACCTTATCTTGATTCCATCATTAATCAGGGCTTTGCCTTTAAAGCATATGCTAATGGCAAACAATCCATTGAAGCACTGCCTGCCATTGTTGCCGGGCTGCCATCCCTGTCGGGCAAGCCGTACATTACTTCGGCATATGGTGGCAATGAAATAAACAGTATGGCCAATTTGTTGAAGGCGAAGGGCTATAACTCATCTTTTTTTCATGGGGGGAGGAACGGAACCATGGGCTTTGAATTCTTTGTTGGAATGGCTGGCTTTGACACGTATTACGGCAAAGATGAATATGGTAATGATGATGATTTTGATGGAAACTGGGGTATCTATGATGATGCTTTCTTTGATTTTTTCAAAGGAAAGCTGGATGTGACAGAAGAACCATTCCTGGCTGCCTTCTTTTCACTCTCATCACATCACCCCTACATGGTGCCGGAAAAATATCAGGGCATGTTTGACAAGGGTACCCTGGATATTCATGAAAGCATAATGTATGCCGATTATTCACTTGGCCGGTTCATGCGTCAGGCTTCGCATGAAGAGTGGTTTAAAAACACGCTCTTCATTTTCACGGCCGACCACACATCCCTCTCTGATGATATTGCTTATCAGAGCAGGGAAGGGATCTATGCAGTACCAATAGTGTTTTATATGCCGGGAAAGATCGATCCGGAAATAAGTTCAGAGATTGCCCAGCATAGCGACATATTGCCCAGCATGTTGGGGTTCATGGACTATGACAAACCCTTCCTGTCGTTCGGCAATGATCTGTTCGACACTACGGCCTGTCGTTTTTCGGTGAGCTACATCGATGGCATTTACCAGTTGATTAAGGATGGCTGGTCATTACTATACGACGGAAAAGACGTTATTGGCCTCTATGCCCTTGACAAGCCGGTAAATTCCAGGGAGAACGAGATGTACAGCAATTCTGATATTGCGGATGAGCTGGCAAATTTTCTTAAAGCCATTATTCAGCAGTACAATCATAGATTGATCAATAACCAACTAATAATTCGGGCTGAGGATGAATAAACAGTTCAGGGAAAAGATCATCATCATCGTGAACCCCGTTTCCGGGGTCAGGAAAGGCCGCATGGGCGAGCTTTCTGAGCTTGTGGAACATTCACTTGACCTTGAGCGCTTTGATCCCGAAATTAAAATTACCAGCTATGCAGGGCATGGTGCCGGGATCGCTCAGGAAGGGCTTGAAAGCGGTATCAGGCGCTTCATTGTGGCCGGAGGGGATGGCTCAATAAATGAAGTCGCAGAAAAACTTGTAGATACAGATGCCATACTGGGGATCATACCGGCCGGGTCAGGCAATGGACTTGCACACCACTTAGGCATTCCACGAAAGAAAAGAGATGCTGTTGAGTTGATAAACCGCGACAAAATTATTAAGATCGATACCTGCGCGGTGAATGATGTCTTTTTTGCAAGCATTGCCGGAATAGGCTTTGATGCCAGTGTTGCCAGGCAATTTGCAAAAAGCAATCGGAGGGGATTTCTTACTTATGCGAAGATTGTTTTAAGTGAATACCTTAGCTATAAGCCGCTTAAATACAATCTGAACCTGGATGGAGACGAACTGGAAACAAAAGCCTTTTTTATCAGCTTTGCAAATTCCAGCCAGTTTGGATACAATACACAAATTTCCCCGCAGGCATCGATTACCGACGGCCTCATCGATGTTTGTGTTGTGAGGAAGCCTCCTGTGACGGCTTTTCCGGCAATTGCACGCCTTATGTACCATCAAAAGATCAACCAATCGAAATATATTGAGATTTACCGTGCCACCAATATTCTGGTGAAGAGAAAAAAAGGAAAGACGGTCAATATTGATGGTGAAGCCGTTAAGCTTGGCAAGAAGCTGCATATCACCATCCGGCCATCCTCTTTAAATGTTGTTGTTCCTTAACTGATCATTATGACAAAGAAGAAACGCCCCAACGGGATCGTATATTCAACAAACCCTGATCACCAGTATGAGTGGGATGGACAGCAGGAACAAGAGACACTTCGGCCTGCCGAGCAGGATCTCAGGATACACCTTCAAAGCCTGAAAGGGAATAAAAAATTAACTATTATTCGCGGTTTCCGGGGTGCCACCGCTGACCTGAATGCACTTGGAAAAACATTGAAATCATCCTGTGGTGTGGGGGGCAGCGTGAAAGATGGTGAGATACTCATACAGGGCGACCAAAGAGAGAAAGTGCTTTTGATCCTGATAAAAATGGACTACCGGGCTAAAAAATCCGGTGGATGATGATCCCCTTGTGGCTTAGTTAAGCCCGGGATCGGTAGGGAAGTTTTCCCAGTAGCTGTATTCGGCTCCAAGTTTCTTTAGTGCGTACTCCCACAGCTTATCGGGATCGGTGTTCATCAGGTCCTTGGCCGGAAGCCCGGAGACGAGCCATGAGTTTTTTTTCAATTCATCATCTAGCTGCTTGCTGCCCCAGCCTGAATACCCTACGCAAAACCTGATCTGTCCGGGGTTGATTTGCTTGAGTATCATCAGCTCCCTGACAGATTCTATATCGCCACCCCAGTATAATCCATCCATGATTTTCATACTGTTTTCGATGAGCTCACCGAGGGTGTGAATGAAAAATAAGCTTGAGTTGCTGACCGGACCGCCTAAGAATAATTGCCCGCTATATTCAGGGAAATCAGTCACAATCTCATTAAATTTATTGTCGATGGGCTTGTTCATGATGATTCCGAATGAGCCCTCTTCATTATGTTCGGCAAGTAATACCACTGAACGTTTGAAATAATTATCGGCAAGCAGCGGCTCCGAGATAAGTATCTTACCTTTGGAAGGCTTCAGGTTATTGGCCTTGATCTTGATTATTTTATTGATGTCGGTCATTCGGCAAATTCAATGCAATGTTTTACCTTTGATCATTAAAACACAAAAATAATACCATTTAGCGCTGATGAGAAGCAATCGTAGCAATTTATACAGGCAATTGAGAAAGGAGTACACGTACTTTTCTTATGAGAGCTTCTCTTATACGCTTGTAGATAGTGAGTTATGCATTTATTTCGAATTCAGCCTGGCAGATAAATACTATTTTCGCCCGGAAATAAAACTTTCATTGCCGGCAAATTTCGATGCAGACATTTTAACAGGTTCCCTTTTCAGGAATATCATTTTCAATATGGGAATGATAGAGCTGGTGAGTTATTGGAAAGCTGCCTGTCCGCCAAGGGTTCTCGTGAAGCCTGTGCATCTGAGCAGCGAACAGGTAAAGTGGTGGAAAAAGCTTTATCTGAACGGCCTGGGCGAGTTTTTTTATGAGAATGGCATCATTCCCGATGAGGATTTTATAAATATCATTCCGGAAGGTGAAGAGCGCCTGAAGAAGGGATCCTTTGCCGGGAGTGAAGAGGTGCTGGTACCGCTTGGCGGCGGAAAAGATTCTGTTGTCACCCTGGAGCTACTGTCTAAGCTTAAAAAATGCAGGCCATTTATTGTCAATCCCAGGGAAGCCAGCATAAATAGTGCACAAGTGGCAGGCTTTGGCAGGGATGAGATCATCATGCTCAACCGCAGCATAGACCCTCAACTGCTTGAGTTGAACAGCAAAGGCTTTCTTAACGGGCATACACCATTTTCTGCCATGCTGGCATTCACTGCTACATTGGTTGCTGCCCTTTATGGAACCGGGGAGATAGCCCTGTCCAATGAATCCAGTGCCAACGAACCAAGCATTCCCGGTACTGACATCAATCACCAGTATTCCAAAACCTTTGAATTTGAAAATGATTTCAGGGAATACCTGTCGGAATTTATTACTGATGGCATTCAATATTACAGCTTTCTCCGTCCCCTGAATGAATTGCAGATTGCCGGGATATTTTCCCGCTTTCCGGTTCATTTCCCCTCATTCCGCAGTTGTAATGTGGGCAGCAAAACTGATTCCTGGTGCGGGAAATGCCCCAAGTGCCTGTTTACATATATCGTGCTTTCACCTTTCATTGGTCATGATCGATTGATGCATATTTTTGGTAAAGATCTTTTCGAAGATGAAAGCCTGATACCTTTGCTTGATCAGCTATGCGGGATTGCTGAGGAAAAGCCATTTGAGTGTGTCGGGACACTCGAAGAGGTGAATGTAGCCATCAGGGCATATATCCGGAAAAATCAGGACCGGGAAATGCCGGTGCTGCTGAAGCATTATGTTCAACACAAAGGTCAGAATAAGCTCTTTCCTGACAAAATGGAACTGCTTCTCAAAGAGTTTGGTACACACAATATTCCCGGTAAAGATGAAGTTAAAATGCTAAAAGATGTGATCCATGCCTTCTGAAATAAAGTCTGTACTTAGTGGGAAAAAGATCCTCATCCTGGGCTTTGGCAAGGAAGGTAAGTCAACCTACAACCTGCTGAGGGGCTGGTTCCCGGATTTGTTTATAAGCATCGGCGACCGTAATGAAAACATTGCTGAGGATCACCCTGAGTTGGGCGACGATAATAATTTAGGCTTGCTAAGCGGTAAGGCATATCTAGATTCCTGCGGGGATTTTGATCTGATTGTCAAATCACCCGGGATCCCCTACGAGCTTGTGGCAGAAAAATGTGATACTGCGAAGATCACCTCCCAGACAGACCTGTTCCTGAAGGCATTTGCCGCCCTGGTTACCGGTGTTACCGGAACAAAAGGGAAAAGTACCACTGCAAGCCTCATACACCATATCATGCTCACAGCAGGGCGTAAGGCAGTCCTGGCCGGGAACATTGGAATTCCCCCGCTTGATCTTGCAGATAAAGTGGATGGGGATACAGAGGTGATCTTCGAGATGTCGTCACATCAGTTGGAACATATCAGCAGGGCACCCGGCATCGCGGTTATCTTAAATGTATTTCCAGAACACCTCGACCACTACAAGGATTTTACAGCCTATAAAATGGCAAAGTTCAACATCAGCAGGATGCAGCCGGAGGATGGAAAATTAGTCTATAATGCTGATGATCCGATTATCCGGGAACTCATCCTGCAACAAGCTGAAAATAAAAGCATTCTTTCCTTCTCCCTTGATAAGCATGAAGGCATCGATGCTTTTTATGATGATGAACAGGTCATTTGCCGTGACACTGCCGGGCAGATGCACTATTTCCCCCTGGCAGCGGTAAAAGACCTCCCCGGAATGCATAATGTCATGAATATTATGGCGGCCATACTTGTTTGTATTGATAAAGAGGTGGATGATGAAAAGATCATGCAGGGGCTTGTCAGCTACAGGCGGCTGGCCCACAGGTTGGAATATGCGGGACGCTTTAATGGGGTCAGCTTTTTCGACGATTCAATTGCAACTATTCCCGAAGCCAGCGTTGAGGCCTTGAAAACACTTGAGCGTGTCGACCTGCTTATACTTGGGGGATACGACCGTGGCCTGGATTATGACTTGCTTTACAACAGGCTGTACGAATACCCGGTACCATACCTGGTCTTTATGGGTGAGGCAGGCAGAAGGATGTACCTTGTTCTGAGGAAACTGTTGATCGGCAAAAGTGAATGTGTTCTGGTTGATGATATGAAAGGGGCTTTTAATTTTATCAGGGGATCGCTAAGCACCGGTGATGTTTGCCTGCTCTCTCCGGCAGCTGCCAGCTATGGCATGTATAAGAATTTTGAGGAGAGGGGCGATGACTTTAAAAAAATGGCAGCCACCCTTTAAGCGACTGCCATTATTAAATGTCTTGATTGATAAGCTGCTTATTCCTCTTTCTTCTCAGCATCTTTCGATTCTTCCTTAGCATCTTTATCATCTTTCTTATCTTCTTTCTTTACGGCTTTTTTTGGTGCTGCCTTGGGTTTTTCTGCAGCTGCTTTCTTTGTTTTAGGTTCGGCCTTAGGGGCTTCTTTTTTTTCTGCCTTTTCTTTGACGATTACTTCTGTTGCAACTTTCGTTTCAACAGCTTCGACTTTCTTTTCTTCAGCCTTTTTCACTTTGGCGCCCGGTTTTGTCACTTTCTTCTCTTCCTTGACTGCTTTGGGTGCTGCTTTTTTCTTTTTTGCTTTTGCAGGTGCTTCGGGAATCACATTTTTCTTCTTCTTAGGCCTTCTGACACCATAGCTTCCTTTGATTATCTTACCTCGTTTAGTTTTTTTATCACCTTTTCCCATGGGTATATCTTTTAAATTGTATTAATTTTTTGTAAAAGTAGAAAAAAATCTGACTTGGCTGAAGGTCAATCCAATCCTTCTTGCTTCATAAAGGCTTTCTCGTGCACTCCGGGGTGCTTGATAACACTTTTTGCCCACATGATCCTTGTGTCGATCACCTCCTCCTCTTTCAGCTTCCAATCCAATTTCGAATTTCTTAACTTTTCAGTAAGATGATGTAATGTAATTGCTGCAGAAACGGAAATGTTGAGGCTTTCTGTGAACCCATACATTGGGATCTTTACATATGCATCTGCATTTTCGATAGCCACATCCGACAGGCCTTCAAGTTCAGTTCCGAAGACCAGGGCGACTTTTGTGTCCAGGCTGAGCTCATCAAGCAGGGCATCGTCTTTATGGGGCGTGGTTGCAAGGATACGATAACCTTTCTCCCTGAGGGCATGGTAACATGCCAGGGTATTGTTCTCTTCCTGGTTGTATTTTTTGAGATTGAGCCATTTTGTTGCGCCAAGCGCTACATCCGGGTTAACGGAATAAGTGTTTTTGTTTTCAATGATGTGAACATCCTGTATACCGAAGCAGTCGCATGTTCGTAATACTGCGCTTGCATTCTGCGACTGGTATATATCTTCCAGTGCTACGGTAATATGTTTTGTTCTTTGTGTGATTATCTTATCAAACAAAGTCCGCTTGTTTTCAGTGATAAAGCTTTCCAGGTATTTAAGAAACTTTTTCCTGATCTCCGGGTTTTCTGTCATATGCTAAATAAGTTAAACTGACCATATTTTCAGGCATATTAAGCATCCTGAAAAACTAATCATTAAGCAAAAATAGGCCACTTTGCCGAATGATCCATAATGCATGCTAAACTTTTGGATTTCAATCAGTTTTTTAAGGAATGCTTAAAATTCATCATCTTATTATTAAGATATAAAGAAAAAGACTACTTTTGCACCACCAAAAATTAAACACTTATGGCTAAAAAGAGTACCGCAGGTGACGACAGAATGGTCGCTGTTGAGGAAGCATTGGGAAAGACCGAACAGTTTGTTGAAAAGAACCAGAAGCTGCTGATGTATGCTATCATGGGGGTCATCATTGTTGTTCTTGTATATTTCGGATACCAGAAGTTTTATATCAGTCCGATGGAGAAAAATGCGCAGGATCAGATCTTCATGGCGCAAAAATATTTTGAGATGGACTCTCTGAGCCGTGCCCTCTATGGTGACGGAAATGCTCTGGGTTTTCTTGATATCATTGATGATTATGGAAGAACCAAGAGTGGTAACCTTGCAAAGTATTATGCCGGGATATGTTATCTGAGGATGGGCAATTTTGAAGAAGCTATCGATTATCTTGAATCCCACGATCCGGTCGACCAGAACATCGGGCCCATGGCCATTGGAGCTATTGGGGATGCCTACATGGAACTGAATGAACCCGACCGGGCTGTTGACTATTATCTGGAAGCAGCAAATGATGTGGACAATGATTTTACTTCACCAATGTTTCTGTATAAGGCCGGGATGACATATGAGATGCTTGGGGCATATGAAGATGCCTATGACGCTTATAACAGGATATTCATGGATTATTACAAGAGTGTCGAAGCCCGTTCCATTGAAAGAAACATCGCCAGGATGAAAGCGATGATGGAGAAAGAATAATAAGTACCGATTCAATTATATATAAAAACCCGGTCATAGCGATCGGGTTTTTTTTTAATTTTAAGCCATATTTAAATCTTATGGCTGCTAATAAAATCCGCATTATCTTCATGGGTACTCCCGACTTTGCAGTTGCATCCCTTTCGGCTTTGCTGGAGCATGGATATGATGTATGTGCAGTGGTTACAGCTCCCGACAGGCCGGCCGGACGCGGGCAAAAAGTACGTGCTTCGGCGGTGAAGGAATTTGCCGGCAATCAGGGCTTGCCGGTCCTGCAGCCCGACAAGCTCAAAGATGTAGAATTCATTAAGCAATTGAGGGATTATAAGGCAAGCTTATTTGTTGTGGTCGCATTCAGGATGCTGCCGGAAGAAGTATGGGGGATGCCCCCACTGGGTACTTTTAATCTCCATGCGTCGCTTTTGCCGCAATACCGTGGCGCTGCACCGATCAACCGCACCATCATGAATGGTGAGACAAAAGGGGGAGTCACAACATTTTTTCTCAGACATGAGATAGACACCGGCAGTATTATTTTCAGGGAGGAGACCGGCATCGATATTCGGGAAACTGCAGGTGAATACCACGATCGACTCATGAATATCGGTGCTTCATTGCTGATCAAAACAGTAGAAGCCATCAGCCGGGGGAATGTAAGGACCTTCAGCCAGGATGAATTATTGACTAAGGGCGAGGCCCTGAAGAAGGCACCAAAAATACATAAAGAAGATTGTCGTATCAACTGGTCAGAGGATGCTGAACACATATATAATATGATCAGGGGTCTCAGTCCGTATCCCGGTGCATTTACCGAGATAAAAATACCTGATGGAAAAGAATTATACCTGAAAGTATTCCGTGCCGAAATAAGACAATGTCAATGTACACTTGAGCCGGGCGAAGTCATGACTGATTATAAAACCTATTTTAATATTTGTTGCAAAAATGCCTGTATTTCCCTTCTTGAATTGCAGCAAGCGGGAAAAAAAAGGATGGCGATAAAGGATTTTCTTGTTGGTCTGATTCCCAGCACTTTATGACAGATGCTCTGAAACGTGCATTATTTCGTTAAAAACCTACGTAATCGGGCATTTTAGAGCATAGTTATTAACAAAGCACTTCATTTATTAACATTTTTGCCGGTTTCAGATGCATTTTCTTGACATTACTTCTAAAACCCTTATATTTGCAGGGCTTTTAAACTATTTATTAATTAAAATTGTGGTAAAATGAACAAAGCAGAATTAATCGATGCTATGGCAGCCAAAGCTGGTCTGACCAAAGCTGATGCCAAAAGAGCCCTTGAATCATTCATTGGCGCTACAACAGGTGCCCTGAAAAAAGGTGACCGTGTTGCCCTCGTAGGTTTTGGTACATTCGGCGTGACAAAACGCGCTGCAAGAAAAGGCAGAAACCCACAAACTGGTAAAGAAATCAAGATTGCTGCTAAAAAAGTAGTAAAATTCAAACCAGGTAGCGACCTTGCAAACACAGTTAAATAATTACCTGTAAATGCATATAAAAGGGGTTGCTGTTTCAGCAGCCCTTTTTTTTTATGCCTCTGAAAATAGTCGCTAATTAACGATGTATCCAATGCCGATGCTGATGTTGATGTTGCTTATTTGCTGGCTGAAACTTTCATCCCGTGCAACGCCCATATTGGTATTGGTACGCACATTATTAAAAGTTGGGTTTGAATGCATATAATCAGCAAATAGTATGAAATATTGTTTGCGTGTGCGGTTGTATCGGAAGCCTGCTCCGGCATCGAGCACCCAGGACGAGGCAGAGGCTTGCTCAATATTGATGACCTTGTCTTCTTCATCGGTTTCTTTGCCCGTCACATAAATGGCCGGTGAATATGCATACATAAACCCTCCCAGCAGCCTGGCCTCAAAAAATAAGCTGTTGCTAACAAGGGGCAGGGTGCCAGTGACTCCGGCCATAAGCCCTCCAATACCCCAGTTTTTGCTTTCAACCACCCATCTGGTATCGGGCAGGTCTTCTGCAAATTCCTGCGTTAGCCAGTTCTGCAACTCAATATAGTCGTACCTGTTCACACAGCCACTGAGCAAACCACTTGCACTGAAATATTCATTGAAGCGATAACCAAAGTTAATGTTGAAGTTCCCGCCAACCATGGCAAAGCCGGAAGCTTCATCACTGAAATCGGTATTTGCATAATCTGACAAGGGGATGCTGGCGCCGGCACCTATGCTGACATAAACATCACCTTCCTGCGATTGCACGGTAGGGGTGATGAAGAATATTAACAGGGATAACGGTAAAAGGAAATATAGTTTCTTCATAAGAATTTGGTATGTTTATATGGTAAAGTTAAATCTTTTTTAAAACATCTTGAATTGTTTTCTCCAGGAATAAAGCTGCTTCTCATCCACATCTACCTTTTCATTATCGACAAGCCACATAACTACATTGATCACTTTATCTTCAGGAAATTCCTTTGCAATGAACAGTAATTCGTTCAGTGCCTGAGGCTTTTCCTTGAGTGAAGGTTTTATCTTTTCAAGGATCTCATTGAATTCCATTTCGCTGACGTTAATCTTATTCCTGTCGAGGCAAACATCACATAACCCACAGCGCTGAGCTCCTGTCTCACCGAAGTATTTTAGCAGCATCTGGCTCCTGCAATGATTGCTTGATTGAATATAATCCAGCACTGACTGCATCCTTTTCAGGGCCGCTTTTTTCCGCTTGCTGTAATTCTCACCGGAAAAGTTCATTGCCTTGCTGTCAATTCTGTCGCTGACCATCAGCAACTGTGGCGAGCTGGTGGCGGGGATATAGATCAATAGCCCCATCTTTTGCATTTTTGTCAGTGCCGACCTGATCTTTTCATACGTGGTATCGGCTCGCTTGGCCAGTTCTTTTTCATTGATCCTCACAAATTCAGTAAATATCCCGCCATAAGACCGGAGTAGTAATTTGATGAAAGGATCATAGCCGGGGTTTTCAACCTGGAATGTGTACAGCTCATTATGTTCAATGCTGAACATTATTTTGGAGGGGTTCTCCAACTCACTGCCCAGAAGTATATACCCTTCTTTCTCAAGGATCTTTAATGCGCTGAATACATTTGCCGTATTCATACGGTACCTGGTGGAAAAATCCTGCAGGTCGAAATCGAATTGCTGGTCCTTGCCACCGCCGAGAGGAATTTGGTAATAGTTGCCGATACCCTTGTATATGGATCGTATCACCTCAGCTTCAGGGAAAGAAACAGCGAGGTTTTGCTTTGCATTCCTGATGTCTGCTTCTTCATATAGCTGAACAGCATAAGCCCTTTTGCCATCCCTGCCGGCTCTGCCTGCTTCCTGAAAATACGCTTCTGTGCTGTCAGGAAGATCGAAATGCACTACAAAACGTACAGAAGGCTTGTCGATGCCCATTCCGAATGCATTCGTTGCCACCATTACAGGCTTCTTGTCTTTCATCCATTCATCCTGACGGTATTCTCTCGTGCGGGCCTCAAGCCCGGCATGGTAGAATGTAGCCTTGATCCCGTTTTTATTCAGGAAATCAGACACCTCCCTGCATTTTCTGCGATTTCTTACATAAACAATACCGGAACCTTTTACATTACCGACAATTTTTAACAGGCGCCCTCCTTTATCTTCTTCATGAAAGACCACATAGGAAAGGTTTTTCCTTTCAAAACTTTTTCGAAGTACATTCTTTTCCTTGAATTCCAGTTTTTCCTGTATGTCGACAATCACTTCATTTGTGGCAGTGGCTGTCAGGGCAAGCACCGGTGCATCATTGATAAGTGGCCTGATCTCCGCAATATTCAGATACGGTGGCCTGAAGTCGTATCCCCATTGAGAGATGCAATGTGCCTCATCGACGGCCAGCAGGCAGACATTCATACTGCTCAGGTTCTGCCTGAAAGAAGGAGATTTAAGCCGTTCCGGGGAGACATACAGGAATTTCAGGTCCCCGAAGACACTGTTGTTGATCGCAATGTCGATCTCACGGGGATGCATTCCCGAATGTACGGCAGCAGCCTTGATCCCGCGGTCTTTCAGGTTCTCAACCTGGTCTTTCATCAAAGCTATCAGGGGGGAGATCACCACGCATATCCCTTCCATAGCCAGGGCGGGCACCTGGAAACAGATAGATTTTCCACCACCCGTGGGAAGCAGGGCCAGGGTATCACGTCCGTCGAGAACAGATTGTATGATATCTTCCTGCATTGGACGGAAGGAAGAATATCCCCAGTACTTAACAAGTATGTTGTGGATCTCCATCAGGATAATTTCCGGTTACAGCTACGAAGTTAAGGAAAAATACGCTTTTATGCCATATATCAGCGGTTTCAGGTTAAGGTCATACTGGATATGATGTAAGGCTCAGTAAGTCTTTTTTATCACAATATGTTAATAAAATTCAGTGGAAATCTTGGATTAAATTTCTACATTTGCAGCGTTAAACCAAATTGTTAACCTCATCGTTCATATTCATATGCTGAGCAGAAGGTACTTAAGGATCAAAGTTTTACAGGCAGCGTATGCCTTCTTTCAAGCCGGTAATGATGATCTGGCCAAAGGGGAGAAACAACTCCTTCTCAGTATTGACAAGATCCACGAACTCATTGTTTATCAACTCTCTTTCCTGATAGAGATCAAAGACTTTTCCCGGATAAGGATGGAAGAGAGCAAAAAGAAGTTTTTTCCTACCGAGGAAGACCTGAACCCTAACCTGAAGTTTGTAGAGAACAGGGTCCTGATACAGATAGAGGACAATCGTGAATACCGGAAAATGCACAAAAGGCTGAAGATCAACTGGTCGGAAGAGCAGGGAATGGTTCGCAAAGCTTACCTGGCAATAAAGGAAAGTGGTTATTACCAGAAATATCTGGAACAGGCCGAGGATTCTTTCGCTCATGACCGGGATATTCTGGCCAGGATACTGAAGAAGACACTGATGGGATTTGAATTGCTTGAGTATTATTATGAAAACAAATCAATTTACTGGGCCTTCGATACATATCAAATTGCAAACCTGTTGCTGATGAAACTGCTGAAGTCATTGGAGAGTTCCGATGATGAATATGAGGCATTTCCGGAAATACTTGGCATGGGTTTACAGGAGGAGGACAGGGCGTTTATGCTCGGGCTCTTTCATAAAACAATACTCAACAGCGATCAGTATGCTGAACTTATCGACGACAAGGCCAAGAACTGGGAACTGGACCGCATTGCAATGATGGACACAATATTGATCAAGATGGCCCTGGCTGAACTTTTAGAATTTCCTTCCATCCCTGTTAAGGTCACCCTGAACGAGTATATCGATATCTCAAAATATTACAGCTCCGCCAAGAGTAAGGTTTTTATTAATGGAGTTCTTGATAAGTTGATCATAGACCTTAAGGAGAAGAAGAAGATCAAAAAGACCGGCCGGGGCTTAATGGAATTTTAAAACAAACATCATGGAAAAGTTAAAACAAATTCTCGCAGTTATGATGATTGCGCTGATGTTCGCACCATTAAGTGTAATGGCACACCCGGGTGAGATCGTCAAATCTTTTGCTACACCCGGTCAGTTTCCTACCGGCCTTGCTTTTGACGGCGAGCACCTTTGGCTGGCCGACCGTAAGGCACAGATGCTTTACAGCATCGATCCGCGTAATGGAAAAGTTGTCGCTGAGATCCCTTCACCGGCATACTGGCCCACAGGCCTTGCCTGGGACGGGGAATTTCTCTGGTGTGCAGATGTAAAAGGTGGTATTCCTTTATCTGAAAACTATCGTGGCCTGATATACAAGATCTCACCAAAAGACGGAAGAGTGCTGAAGGTGATCGATGCACCCAGCGGGAGGCCCCGCGATCTTGCCTGGGATGGTACATACCTCTGGTGTGTAGATGAAAAGGCGAATGAGATCATACAATTCAGTCCTGATGATGGCACTACGATCAAAACACTGCGCTCACCTGCCAATGACCCGCGCGGACTGGCATTTGACGGGAAATATCTCTGGGTTTCGGACCGCATCATGGATGAGGTATATATGGTTGATCCCGAAAACGGACAGGTGCTCATCATCACTGATGCACCGGGGGCCTTTACACGTGGCCTTGCCTGGGATGGGGAATATGTTTGGGCGGCCGATTCGCAGGAAGATAAGCTGTTCTGCCTGAAAGCAAAAGATGATGACCTCTTTGTGCTGAAAAATGAACGACGCGCTCAGGTTACCTACACACATATGCTCACGAATTTCGGCCCCGGCAAAATGCTGACCGGCGATATCCATCTGGCCATTCCCGTTGATCGTGATAACCAGCTGATCGAGAATATCGACCTTGATCCCGGCTATGACATGGTTACCGATAAGAGTGGCCAACAAACTGCACATTATTCCTTTAAAAACCTGAAACCGGGTGAAAAGGAACAGGTGGAGATGGTGACGATCGCAAAGATATATGAGATCAGGTATTTTATTTATCCCGATAAGGTGGGCGGACTGGATGAGATGCCGGATGATATCCCGGAGGTTTACTACCAGAATAATGAAAAATATCAGATGGATCATCCTTTCATCGCCGGGGCTGTGGAGGAGGTTGTTGGCGATGAGAAAAATCCGTACTGGATTGCCCGGAAGATATATAACTACCTCATGGATAAAATGTACTATGAGATGGCGGGCGGATGGAATACAGCACCTACGGTGCTGGAACGTGGCAATGGTTCATGTTCTGAGTACAGCTTCGTATATATTTCCATGTGCCGCGCTGCAGGCCTGCCCTCACGTTATGTCGGTGCGGTGGTGGTGAGGGGCGATGATGATTGCATGGATGATGTGTTTCATCGTTGGGTGGAGGTGTACCTGCCGAATTATGGCTGGATACCCATCGATCCCAGCGGTGGCGACCAGGCACTGCCACGTAACCAGGCTAACTATTTCGGCCACCTCTCTAACCGCTTCCTGATCACTACTGAAAGCGCAGGGGGCTCGGCAACAATGGGCTGGACCTATAATTCCAACGACTTCTATACCACCGAGCCGAAAACATTTGTGGTTTCGGATAATTTTGCAGACTGGAAACCATTGGATTGATAATGGAAAATTTCATGCGGGTATTAAACAAAAGACCCTCAGAATTGTAATATATTATGATGATCCTGATCATCACCATTAGCGAATAAAACAAATAATTCTTACACATGGTATTTGATTTAGATATGATTAAAAACGTGTATGCACTCATGGCATCACGTATAGAAGCGGCTAGGAATGTGGTTGGAAGGCCACTCACGCTCACCGAAAAAATACTTTATTCACACCTCGACGAAGGTGAGGCGACCTCGGCCTATATCCGTGGTGGATCTTATGTCGACTTTAAGCCCGACAGGGTGGCGATGCAGGATGCCACCGCACAGATGGCCCTGCTGCAGTTCATGCAGGCAGGCAGGAAAAGGGTTGCTGTACCGTCAACAGTTCATTGTGACCACCTTATCCAGGCCAAAGCAGGCGCCGATGCAGACTTAAAGACAGCCGAGAACACGAATAAGGAAGTTTATGATTTTCTTGCTTCCGTTTCCAATAAATATGGTATAGGCTTCTGGAAGCCGGGGGCAGGGATCATCCACCAGGTGGTGCTTGAAAATTATGCTTTTCCCGGGGGGATGATGATCGGCACCGACTCCCACACCGTAAATGCAGGCGGACTGGGCATGGTTGCCATTGGTGTTGGCGGTGCCGATGCAGTGGATGTGATGGCCGGAATGCCCTGGGAACTCAAGTTTCCAAAACTTATTGGGATCAAGCTGACGGGCAGGCTCAGTGGCTGGGCCTCAGCAAAGGATGTTATCCTGAAGGTTGCAGGTATCCTCACCGTGAAAGGCGGTACCGGGGCGATCGTGGAATATTTCGGCGATGGCGCCGAAAGCATTTCATGTACCGGAAAAGGCACTATCTGCAATATGGGTGCCGAGATCGGCGCTACCACTTCAGTCTTTGGCTATGATATCAAGATGCGTGAATACCTTGCCGGAACAGGCAGGGAAGGAGTGGCTGCCGAGGCTGATATAATAGCGGCACACCTGACGGGAGATGCAGAAGTTTATGCTGACCCGGAAAAATATTTTGACCAGCTTATAGAGATCGATCTTTCTGAGCTCGAACCATATATCAATGGCCCCTTCACACCGGATCTCGCGACACCATTATCGGAATTCGCTGAGGCCGTGAAAGAAAACGGATGGCCTGAGAAAATGGAGGTAGGGCT
>JAGLEK010000511.1 GCA_023145125.1 Bacteroidales bacterium
CCTTCGAATATCGCGCAATCGTGCAATCTTCTAGATCGTGCAATGACTTATACAGGCCCCAGCGGGGCTGTACGTCGATAGATAATTGTTATTATCGTAGGTTTTTGCGCCCTGTAGGGGCGCGACTATTAAGGATGAAATAGTATTTTTCTTGCGGTTTTTTTATCTCCAACAGTACATAAAATAATATACAATCCCTCTTCAACTTGATCGAGAGATTCATTGGTTCCATCCCAACTTGCATAGTACTGCTTTTCAGTTTCCCTGTTTATTTTCAGCCTCTTAATTAGAACTGATTTTGAGTTATAAATTTCAATTACAGGTGTTCCATGATCACCATCCAGGCTTACATTAACATTTATAGTCTCACTGAAGGGATTAGGGAATCCAGTAATTGAGAATCCCTTACCCTTTTCTTTATCCTCGTGAATACTAGTCCATATGTGCTTTTCGTCCCGTTTGTGTTTTATCTCATAACCTGATGAAGAAGATTCTTCCATCCAAATAAAATCCACAAATTCAAAGTTAAAGTGCTTATATGCGACAGAAGGTAACATTAACCCATAATCCCCATATACCGTATCCATAATGTAACATCCATAGTCCCATCCATATGAAAAAGCATGATGGAGGGATTGTGAAAATTCTGTCAAAAATATAAAGCTATATCCAATATGTGGGGCTACATCATCCACACAATAGTAGTTTACCGGCCCTATCTGCAGCAGGGTAGTTTGGCTTCCAGAATGGCAGGTTTCCCTCAGATGCTGGTCTTCATCGATATATAATAACTTGTAGTCACTTACATAAATGGTATCCTCCCACGAATTGTATGTGATACCCGGTTGTGATCCTTTTGACGAATATATCTCATAGAAGTTTTCCATTCCATCATCAGACTTGAAAAACAGGACTGAGTCCTGGAATCCAATGGCAAAAAGCAATTTATTATCAACATATTGCAAATGGTTGGCTATCGCAACATCTGACATATTGAACTTTGAGACGATACTATCCCTTCTTGCAAGACTATCGTCAATAACAGAAGCATAGACCAATGCTTCGGTGGAATCGGTATTTGATTGTATCCAGAATATGTTCAGGGTTCCGGCACTGTCAACATCTGCAACAGGAAGCCTTGAAAACCGGTTTGTATCACTTATGATTTGTTCCGTATTCCAATTCAGGAAATTCAGTGAACTAAGATGTTTGATTTTTCTGACAGAATCCAATACTTCATAAATAAGATGAATTTTACAGCCAGGTGAATCCTCAATCGCCAAAGTTGGACCAAATCCTTCTGTTATCACAAATGAATCTCCCCATTCCCCGATAACACCATCGTACACTACACCTTTTATTAAATAATCAGAAGCAACCCTATCTGTGAAGACAACATAAATATTGCCAAAATGATCCCTTACTATCTTTCGCTGGTTATGATGAACAGTGGCGTACTCATCACTACTGGTTGCTATGAGGGTCTGTGCACAGGTATTGAATACGATCAGAAAGGCTGAAGTGAAGAACAATAACTTTCTCATATGCATGTCTGTTGGTTTTATAAAGGTAGTCAAAAACCGAGTGTCAAACAAGCCCCAACATCCAATACTATATTGATTATATTTGCCGTGCTATGAAAAAGCGACGGTTTTCAATTATACTCCTAATCTTTGCTGCTATGACATTTCTCAACGGATGCCACGTGGGCAGGTATATCTGGTGGAATGCTGCCGACACGAAAGACCAACTACGCTTTCCTGCTTATACCATCGAAAATGAGGCTCCTGTTTTTAACTTTATTGAATCAGAAAGTGAAAAGGCCCCTGGTATTCCGGAACAATTCGATCCCAGGGGAAAATATGCTGATTTTGATCAATTGCTGGAAGACAATAAAACCACTGCATTTATTGTGATCAGGAATGACAGCCTGTTGTATGAGCGTTATTTTGACGGTGCTGACAGATCGCAAAGGATGACCGGTTTCAGCATTGCCAAACCTTTTGTGTCAGCATTGGCAGGCATTGCCGTTGAAGAAGGTTATATCAAAAGTGTGGATCAGCCTGTAACAGATTTCCTTACGGATTTCAAACATCCCGGCTTCGACAGGGTGACGATCAAAAACCTACTTAACATGCGTAGCGGGATCAGATTCAGCGAGACTTATTACAACCCTTTCGGCCATGCGGCCAAATTTTATTATGGACGCGATCTGCAAAAATATGTTTATAAACTTAAAGTCACTAAAGACCCGGGGACTGAATATTACTACAACAGTGCCAACACGCAGATACTGGCCATGATCATCGAAAAGACCACGGGTTTGAAGTTCTCAGATTATTTTGAGAAAAAGATATGGAGTAAGCTGGGCATGGAATACCCGGCAAGCTGGAACTACGACAGTGAGGCGCATGGCATGGTCAAGGCCTTCTGCTGCATAAATGCCAGTGCCGTTGATTTTGCAAAGTTCGGCAGGCTCTACCTCAATCACGGTGACTGGAACGGAACACAAATCGTACCCAAAGACTGGGTTCAACATTCCATGGGCATCCATAATGATTCAAGGGATTCTGAAGATTACCCTTATTCCTATTTCTGGAGAGTTCTCGATAATGGATCGGTCTTTGCCAAGGGAATACTCGGGCAATACATTTATCTCGATCCATCGAGGAACCTGATCATTGTCAGGTTCGGGAAAAAGAGAGGGGATATCCATTGGTCGGCACTCATAGAAGAGGTAGCACGTCAGTATTGATCAGTCTTCAAAAAAACTG
>JAGLEK010000512.1 GCA_023145125.1 Bacteroidales bacterium
AATTAAAAACCCATACAAGCATATGCTGAGCAACAACTTTATACACAGGCACAACGGCCCCAGGGCTTCACAGCTGCCTTATATGCTGGAAATTGTTGGCGTTGACACTATCCCGAAACTGATTGATGAAACTGTTCCGGCTTCCATCAGGATGAAAAATAGGCTTGACCTCCCCGAAGGGATGAATGAGTTTGAATATATCGACCACCTGAGAGAGATCGGTGCCAAGAATAAGTTGTTCAAGACATACATCGGAATGGGTTATTATAACACCATCACCCCGGGTGTGATCCAGCGCAACATCCTTGAAAATCCGGGCTGGTATACCTCATATACTCCTTACCAGGCTGAAATATCGCAAGGCAGGCTGGAGGCCCTGCTGAACTTCCAGACCATGGTATCTGACCTTACCGCTATGCCATTGGCAAATGCTTCACTGCTCGATGAAGGGACTGCCGCAGCTGAAGCCATGATCATGCTCTACAATGCCAGGAGCCGTGCTGCTGTTAAGAGTGGTATCAACAAATTTTTTGTATCGGAAGGCTTGTTTCCCCAAACGCTGGAAATAGTCAAAGCCAGGGCCATGCCACTTGGTATAGAGATCATCTCAGGCAAGGAAAGTGGTATTGAGTTTATCGGTGGGCTTTTTGGTGCATTGATACAATACCCTGATCAATTCGGAGAGGCCAGGGATTATGCAGCATTTGTAAAGCAGGCGCATGAAAAAGAGATTGCAATTGCTGTTGCTGCTGACCTGTTGAGCCTTGCCCTTCTGACCCCTCCGGGAGAATGGGGTGCCGACGTGGTTGTTGGCACAAGCCAGCGATTTGGAGTCCCCCTTGGATATGGTGGCCCTCATGCTGCATTCTTTGCAACCCACGAAAAGTATAAAAGGAATATCCCCGGAAGGATCATCGGCACGTCTGTCGATGCACAGGGAAACCCTGCTCTGCGCATGGCACTGCAAACCCGCGAGCAGCATATAAAGAGAGAAAGGGCAACATCAAATATATGCACGGCCCAGGCTCTGCTGGCCATCATGGCAGGAATGTATGGTGCGTATCACGGGCCTGAGGGATTGAAGGCCATCGCCCGCGACATTAACGACTATGCATGCATCCTTGCTTCTGTATTGAAAGAACTGGGCATGGATCTGCATACACATAACTTCTTCGATACTGTCGTATTTAGTATTCCTGATGACCTCGATCAGGAAACGATCAGGGAGAAGGCATTGCAAAAGGAGATCAACTTCCGTTATTTTGATGATGGAAGGATAGGCATCAGCCTGGATGAGACTACTTCCGGAGACGATGTACAGGAGATACTGTCAATGTTTGCAATGCTGCGTGGTTTTAAACCTGCACAGGAAAATGAGTGTGACCACAGCCTGCCATCTGCCTTGTTGCGCAACAGTGAATTCATGACTCACCGGGTCTTCAACAGTTTGCATTCAGAGACTGAGATGATGCGTTATATGAAGAAACTTGAGAACAGGGACCTTGCACTTAACCGTACCATGATACCACTCGGCTCCTGTACCATGAAACTCAATGCTGCTGCAGAAATGTTCTCCCTCAGCTGGCCCGAATTTGGTGCTTTGCATCCATTTGTGCCGGAAGATCAGGCCGAAGGCTATGCAGAACTGATCGACAATCTTGGTAAAGACCTCTGCGAGATAACCGGCTTTTCGGCAATGTCTTTCCAGCCTAACTCCGGTGCCTCCGGCGAATATACCGGGCTGCTGGTTATTGATGCATACCATAAGAGCAGGGGAGATGAGCACAGAAACATCTGCCTGATCCCCTCATCTGCACATGGTACCAACCCTGCCAGCTCCGTAATGGCCGGCATGAAAGTGCTGATCGTACAATGTGATGAAAGGGGAAATATTGATACTGAAGACCTTAAAGCGAAGGCAAAAGAGCATAAGGAGACCCTGGCAGCCCTCATGGTCACCTATCCGTCTACTCATGGCGTATTTGAAGAGTCGATACTTGAGATCATGGACATCATCCATGACAATGGCGGGCAGGTATACATGGACGGAGCTAACATGAATGCCCAGGTAGGGCTGACAAGCCCCGGGCTGATAGGTGCTGATGTGTGCCACCTCAACCTGCACAAGACCTTTGGCATCCCTCATGGTGGCGGTGGCCCCGGTGTTGGGCCCATCGGTGTTGCAGAACACCTGTCTGAATTTCTGCCCGGAAATCCCATCGTGAAGACCGGCGGCGTGAGAGCGATAGGCGCAGTGGCTTCCGCACCATTCGGTAGTGCCATGATCCTGCCCATCTCCTACGGTTATATCAAACTCCTTGGAAAGGACGGGCTGAAAACCGCAACCGAATATGCCATTCTGAATGCAAATTACCTGAAGTCTAAACTTGAAAGCCATTATAAGATCCTATACACGGGAAAAAATGGCCGTGTGGCACATGAAATGATCCTGGATTGTAACCAGTTCATGAAAACAGCTGATATCATGGTGGTGGATATTGCCAAGCGCCTGATGGATTTTGGTTTTCATGCACCCACAGTGGCATTTCCGGTGATCGGGACCCTGATGGTGGAGCCTACCGAAAGTGAGCCGTTGGAAGAACTCGACCGTTTCATTGAGGCAATGGTAACTATCCGCAAGGAAATAAAAGAAATCGAAGATGGAAATTGCTCCAGGGAAGATAATATGATCAAGCATGCGCCGCATACCCTGGCCATGGTCATGGATGAGAACTGGAATTTCCCTTACAGTAAAAAAGACGCAGCTTTCCCGAATGGAGTTCCCGAGCGCGACAAATACTGGCCCGACGTTACCCGCATCGATGATGCATTTGGGGATAGGAATCTGATGTGTACTTGTGGGCTTCCGGAAAACTACGTTTCAGAATAGGGAACAGAGGAACAAGGAATAAGAATAAGAATGATGAGTGGGTTGTCATACCTATTGTGGATAGTAACCCTTTTATTATTGTACTAGAAATCTGCACTTGTAAACCTCTCTCCCTTCAACCTCAATCTTAAGGAAATATATTCCGGGTTTGAGTGATCCTTTTTCTATCTTGGGATTGGCAACTGAAGGCTCATATACCACCCTTCCGTAGGAATCAAATACTTTGCAGCTTTTTATCTGAACATCACCACTTATTTTAATAACCGAGGTACCGCTTACCGGGTTGGGAATGATTTGAACTTGTTTATCCCCGGTATTTTGTTCATCGATAGTTACCTCTGTAATAAAACATCTATTATACAGGGGGTTCATGTAATTTAGTAAACTATTACGACTGAAGCATAATAGCTCCTGGTTATAATCAGCGATACATGAAAAGTTACCTGCAGTGAGTAGGCCCAAAGTAGATCCAATACCTTCAATCCAGTATTCATCATACCAATCATACCAGTGATCCAAGAGCATTCTTCTTCTGTCAATACCCAGTTCGTCAGTAATCGTATCAACATCAGCAACTATCATGTAAATCGGATAACAGGCCATGGATGATACCAATGCTGAATCACCTATGTTCATACCAAACCTATACAGTAGAAACTCTTCCATTAAGGAGTTGTGGTTGAAAAAGATCTCTTTATTTATCGTATCTTCTCTTATACCTCCCAAATATGATACATCATTTTGCAAGGTCGAATCCGTGCTGAAATACACTTTTGTGTAAGCAGTGTCATTGATGATGGTGTCTCCATCCAAGAATAAATAATCCGTCCATGCCCAACCCCAGGACCAATTTACGATGGCCCACGAATTTCCTTCTATAACTAATTGTTTGTAATCCTGTCCGGTCAGCGACAGGCAAATGACGAGTGAGACCGAAAAAAGTAAAAATCTCATGGTTATTCGAATTAAGTTATGCAATGGGATGGTATCCTTATGGTAATACTATCCTTAATTATTTTTGAAGTATCTGATAAGCATACCCAATATGTCCCGTAATATCGCTGGCCAGTGATGCTTCGTATCCCAGGTCTTCTGATGCCAGGTCGCCGGCAAGCCCGTGCAGGTATGTGCCCACGAGACAGGCTTCAAGGGATGAATATCCCTGGGCCAGCAGGCCGAGGATCACTCCGGTTAACACATCACCGCTCCCTCCGGTAGCCATGCCGGGGTTTCCTGTTGAATTATAGAAGCACATGCCATCGGGGCAACTTATTGCTGTAGAATACCCTTTGAGAACGACGTATGCTCCATATCTGACCGAAAACTCACGTTGCAGCTTATCCCTTTCAAATGCATTGTTGCTCTTTCCTGCCAGACGCTCAAATTCTTTTGGATGAGGGGTGAAGATACATCCCGGCGGGATGAATGATAACCATGTTTTATTCTCGCCAAGGATGTTGATAGCATCAGCATCAAATAATATGGGTAAGCCGGTGTTCTGGATAAGGACTTTTAATGCCGTCCGGGTTTCTTTGTCCTGTCCTATCCCGGGGCCAATACCGATTGCATTGTATGGGTATAAGTCAGGTAATTCAGAAAATGATGTTTCTGAACGGTCGATGCTTGTCATCACTTCGGGCACTGCGGTCTGTATGATGTCATAGCCTTTTTTTGGAACGTGTGTTGTCAGCAGGCCGGCACCTGTACGCATGCATGCTTCAGAAGCCAGAACGGCTGCCCCCATCTTTCCATAACTGCCTGCGATGAGCAAAGCATGGCCAAACCTGCCCTTATGATCGAACTTTCTGCGTTTTTTGATCAGGCCCTGAATGTCGGTTACCAGCACCAGGTAGTCTGCCTTATCCACGCTTTTTACAAAGTCAGGGTGGAGGTTTATGCTCATGATCTCCCATTCTTTTACGAAGGGCAGATTTTCTGAAAACATGAAAGCCTTTTTAGCAAATTCGAAGGAGAGTGTAACATCGGCATTGATGATGGCCCCACCACTGTCTACGCTCGACTTATCGGCAAAAAGCCCTGAAGGAATATCTATAGATACCACCTTTGTATTTTGATTGTTGATGTATTCGATGACCTGCCCGATGAAGCCGGTCACCGGCTTTGACAGGCCCGAACCGAAAATAGCATCCACAACCCAGTCGCTGTTAAGGGTTTCCGGCAAATCTTCAAACCGGCTGATCTCGTTGATCTTGACCTTTTTCTGGTACCTGAGGTTGTCAAGGTTTGTATTGAAATCGTCGGATGATTTATCAGAGTATCTCAGCACAAATACTTCCACCCTGAAATCCTTTTTGAAAAGGAGGCGTGCAATGGCCAGACCATCGCCACCATTATTGCCCAATCCGCAAAAAACCTTGATCCTGTCTGTTGACCTAAACTTACCCAGCATCCATTTATAGCAAGACTTGGCTGCACGCTCCATCAGGTCGATGGAGTCTACCGGTTCATTTTTAATGGTATAGGCATCCGCCTCGCGGACTTTATCGATGGGAAGGATTTTCATTACAGCAACTTATTTATTCCCTGCAAATATACGCAATATCGCCACAGGGACATGAGGAGAAACGAAAATCGATTATCGAGTATCAAATATCGAAAATCCACCCAACCCCCAACACTCAACCCTCAAAACTTCAAAAGGAAGTTGTACTTTTGCACGAAATTTACATGTCATGGCAAGAAAAAAACCATTCCCCAAATATGAAAAAGTAGAGATAATTGATGCCGGCTCGGAGGGCAAGGCTGTTGCCAGGGTCGATAACATGGTCATCTTTGTGCCTTTTGTAGTGCCCGGGGACGTAGTCGATATACAGGTTGTAAGGAAGAAAAAGAGTTTTTTTGAAGGGCGGGCTGAGAAGTTCTATACCTATTCCGATAAAAGGGTTAAGCCTGAATGCAGCCATTTTGGATTGTGTGGGGGATGCCGCTGGCAGAACATGGATTACAAGGAGCAGCTTCATTATAAGCAGAAGCAGGTAAGCGATAACCTTGAAAGGATCGGTGGCCTGAACCTTCCTGAAATATCTCCCATTCTTGCCTCTGAGAATATATACCATTACAGGAACAAGCTGGAGTATTCCTTCTCTAACAGGAAATGGCTTGTGGAGAAGCCTGATCCCGACAATCCGCTACATCAGAACAGGGATGGACTTGGATTTCACCTGCCGGGCATGTTCGACCGCATCCTGGATATTGACACCTGTTACCTGCAAAAGGATCCCTCTAATGCCATCCGCCTGGCAGTGCGGGATTTTGCCCTTGAAAATGAATATGAGTTCTATGATGTGAAAAAGTGGGATGGCTATCTGCGAAACCTGATTATCCGCACCTCATCGACAGGTGACCTTATGGTGATAATGGTTTTTCGTTTTGTTGACCATATCAAGATGCCGGCATTGCTTGATCATATTGCTGAAAAATTTCCTGAGATCACCTCCCTGATGTATGTCATCAATGATAAGCGCAATGATGATATCTCCGACCTCGAAGTAAAACATTATAAAGGTGATTCCTTTATTATGGAAGAGATGGAAGGCCTTAAGTTCAAGATTGGGCCGAAATCATTCTTTCAAACTAATCGCGACCAGGCACTTAAGCTGTACAATACTGTAAAGGAATTTGCCGGGCTGAAAGGGGATGAAATCGTGTACGACCTGTATACCGGAACCGGTACCATCGCGGCATTCGTATCACGTTTTGCCAAAAAGGTTATTGGACTGGAATATATTGCAGAAGCCATTGAAGATGCCAGGGAGAATTCTGAGCTCAATGATATTTCTAATACCGGCTTTTTTGCCGGGGATATTCTTCGCGTGCTGAATGATGATTTTATTAAAGAAAATGGCAAGCCTGATGTTATAATAACCGATCCGCCACGTGCAGGCATGCATGATAAGGTGGTCAGGCAGATCATGAAGGTAGGCCCGGAGAAGATCGTATATGTAAGCTGCAACCCGGCCACCCAGGCCCGTGATCTGGCGATACTCACAGAGCAATACAGCATTGAAAGGGTCCAGCCCGTCGACATGTTTCCGCAAACGCATCATGTGGAGAATGTTGTT
>JAGLEK010000513.1 GCA_023145125.1 Bacteroidales bacterium
ATCTTTATCAAAAAAGACGAACAGGTAAGCCTCGGATAGCTAAACTATGAATATATCAGTCGTCATACCCCTTTTAAACGAGGAAGAGTCATTACCCGAACTGACATCATGGATCGACAGGGTGATGCAGGAAAATAAATTCTCCTATGAGGTGATCCTGATCGATGATGGGAGCAAAGATGCTTCCTGGAAGGTGATTGGTAAGCTTATCAGCGATAACCCGAATATCAAGGCCATCCGCTTTAAAAGGAATTATGGGAAGTCAGCGGCGCTGAATTCAGGCTTTGAGGTTGCTTCAGGCGATGTGGTGATCACCATGGATGCAGACCTGCAGGACAGTCCGGATGAGATCCCGGGCCTGTATAAAATGATCACGGAAGGCGGCTATGACCTGGTTTCCGGATGGAAGAAAAAAAGACACGACCCACTTGGCAAGACACTGCCATCAAAATTCTTCAATCGTATTACACGAATGATGTCAGGGATCAGGCTGCACGATTTTAACTGTGGCCTAAAGGCCTATAAACTCGACCTTATCCAAAGTATTGAAGTATACGGTGAAATGCACCGCTATATACCTGTGATCGCCAAATGGGCCGGCTTTAACAATATAGGCGAGAAGGTAGTGCTGCACCAGGAACGTAAATTTGGCAAAACAAAGTTCGGCATGGAAAGGTTCATCAAGGGCTTCCTCGATCTACTTTCGATAACATTCGTTACACGCTTTGCAAAAAAACCCATGCATTTCTTTGGCACTATAGGAACTTTGTTTTTCCTTGGCGGGGGTATCATCTCACTTTGGATCATCGGAGAAAAGATCTTTGGCGTAGCAAAGCGTGATGTAGTCGATCAACCGCTTTTTTACCTGGCCCTGCTTGCAATGATTGTCGGAGTTCAGCTCTTTCTTTCCGGCTTCCTGGCTGAGATGGTCTCAAGGAATTCCCCCGATCGCAATAAATATATTATTCAATCCCGAATAGGACATGATGTTCCCGACAGGGAATGATCATCTTGCTGCATGCCGGAAGTAAAGAAAATAGTGATTGTCGGGCCTGCACACCCTCTTCGTGGCGGTGGCATGTCAACATTTAACGAAAGGCTTGCAAAAGCCTTTGCCGACAGGGGCGATGATGTGGAGATCTTCAGCTTCAGC
>JAGLEK010000514.1 GCA_023145125.1 Bacteroidales bacterium
CCCCTGATTTTCAGGGGAGATGTACTGCCTTAGCAGGACAGAGGGGTATTAGAATTTAATATTGTTCCAATCATCAGGTAATTCTACCAGGCCCATGATCCGTTTCAAGGCTTTCGGGTAATTTACGTTTTCAGTATTTTTATCAATGCCAAGCATTTTTTTTGCATGGATCACTTTATCAGGATCTTCATGTTCAATACAAATAGTCTTTATAAAAGCACCATTAACTTTGATCTCTGCAATTTCTGTAATGCATTCGCCCACCGTATATGCATGTCTTGTTTTCAAAACATAGGCAACGGCAAGATCAGGATCTATCGATACTACCTCGGCAATAAAATGATCCAGTGAGTATTTCTTTCTTCCAAAAACCGGGCTTTCAATTCCCAGGGCGGGGAAAACGACTGTTTTAATTACATCTGCATTGAGCGGAAACTTACCCACCAGGAAAGGATTCCATTGTTCCAGCCCGGAATGTTCTTCTTCAAGTAACTTTATATCCATTACCCCATCCCGGATCTTAATGTTATTTTTTCTTTTCCAGGGTGTCAGCAAATAGATTGAATCCATTTGTCGTGTTATTTCCTTTTCAGAAAGCTCTTTGATCTTGCTCTCATATTTATCCAGGCAGTTTCCAAAGATCCTGAACTCGTACCTGGGAATTACTTCACCTACCATGATTAATCCTTTTTTATTTGGTAATAATACAATTTGGCTGTTGCATCATTTACAAGATATACGATATCTCCATCAAGCACGATGCCTTCATATTTTCGTTCATCCAAGTAAAATACCTGCAATACGTTTGCATTGTAGTCACACTGGAACAGGCTTTTTGACTGGTCACTTACAAACCACAGAAGCGAATGATCAGGATCGGTAAAAATGCCTGAATAGTCTGAAGCAAAGTTCAGCTTGTCTTCACTGATAATTCCGGAATTTACATCCCAGCTTATTAATAAATCCGGATTCGTTTCATTAACGACATAATACAGCTTATTATTTGTGTTGTAGGAGATGCCTTCCAATCCGTTATTATCTGAATTTGACGGAATCTCTAATTTGTAAGTTTCCAGTTTACTCCCCGAACTGTAATCAATAAATGTAAGCTCCCGATCAGCTTCTTCTGCAACCACTATGAGGTTCTTATCAGGGTTATAGGTCACTCCCTCCAGGTCCTTGCCTGTATAATCCAGAATCCTGATAATGTTCCCCTGCATATCCATTTCGTAAACCTGGTTGGTGTGATCACTTACAGTCAGGAGCGTATTATTATCCGGCCCGAATGATAAGCCGGAAGGTTCGGGAACATCGATCGGATAGCTTTCGATCAACTCCAATTGCCCTACAGGAACCTCGATCACCGCATCTGTTGTTTCATCCTTCTTGCAAGAAGCGGCAAAAAGGATGAAAAGAATTACGATGATTGAGATCCTGGTCATCGGGCTTAGCTTAATTGATTAAAATTATTTCTGTGTTCCGTTTGCTGTTCCGGGTGTTGGCGGGGTGGCTGTTCCCGGATCAAAAATTACCCAGCTGGCTGCACCGTCCCCATTACGTCCTGCAGAAAAATCTGTAGGTGGATTGGGCAGGTCACAGCCGGTATCACAATATGTGTAGCCTTCAGTTTGCGTTGCGCCATCCTCAGAAATACCAACTGCTTCACCACCGCTGCTTAATTTAAAGCTGGTATGAAGTCCTTCGCCGGTACCATCACATACAAGGATCAAATACCCATGTGCCGGAACTGTAGTCAGGCCGGGATCATCGGCAGGTAGTTGATATTTTGCAATATCGCCAAGGTCATCACTTGCATACCATCCTCCCATATCAATTGGGGTGTCGCCTGTGTTATAAATTTCAATCCAGTCAGGAAAATCGCCTTCAACGCCGGGAACCGGAATATTATCATTGCTGCACATAAACTCATTTATGATCAATGAGCCGGCAACGGGTGGGCTTCCATCGTTCGGAGCTCCGGGAGTCTTGCTATCTAATGCATTCCATTCCGCTCCTCCATCAGTTACTCTTCCAAAAGATTTATCGTCTACCAGGCCATTAAAATCATACGACTTGTCGATTTCAGTTTTTGCAGGATCATAAATTGCAGCAAAATTGTCTTTTGATGCGCTTAAGCCCATATCAATAAAGATATTGCCGTCGACAATGCCCGTAGGAATATCACCACTTGCATCGGCGGCGCCACAGATCAATACCAGGAAGCCTTTTGGAGGGATTGTGGTTATAGCGTCATCAGTTAAAGGTATCTGAATATAGTCAGTTTCAACTCCCGGTTCATCAGTAACCCACATTCCGGCAATATTAATTGCTTTTGTTCCTGTGTTATACAGCTCGATCCAATCGGCGCCCTTGCCTAATCCATCGACAAAATACGGATCAGACGTATCTTTTGTAATCAACTCATTGATCACAATATTTGAGTACTCTACAGGTGCTGCCGGTGTAGGTTCCGCTTGTTCATCCTTTACGCACCCGGCAAATAGCAGGGCAGTGATTATGCTTAAAAAAATATATTTTTTCATCTGTTCAAGATTTATTTATTTAATAATTAAACTTCTTTAGAATGCAATTAATATTCTTGCCTGGATTGTGCTAAAGTCGATGCCACCTTTTCCGGCAGGGGTAATATCTTCACCCTGCTCATTAACATCATACGTCTTGAATTTTCCTTTTCCATCTGCCCAGCGGTCGTGATTAACATAAGCATAGTTAAGCATCAATTTTACATTATAGTTGAAATAATAGCTGAGGCCCAGCGTATAGGTTTCTCCTGATCCACCCTGGATATAGGGAATGTTAGACCCGTCCTTGAAAGTGTTGGCGTCCATATATGAATACCTTAAGGCAACTTCAAAAGCACCTTTTTTGTTTTCCCTGAAATCAATTTGTGAGAATTCGGCTTCGGCCATATTGTAATAATAATCGCCATTGCTGATCAACCAGGCCCCCATTACGTAAAAGCCACCCATTTTTACTTTATCCTCGCCGTCAGGCACTTCATTTTTATCTTTCTGTATCCTGGTGAGGATGTATTCCCCCTGAACACGGAAGTTTTTAATTGCATATGCTATTTCAGTACCAAAAAGAATTTTTGTCTGGCAATCTTCCATCCAGTCGGTATCGATGTACTTTTTACGGTTAATTTCTGTTTCAGCATTTTCCCCATACCTGAAACTATTTATAGGGTCGCCGATCTCCTGGATTTTAGGGGTTCTGTACGAACCAGCTATACCAAAATGTAAAACCTCCTTATCTTTCTTAATAGGGGCCCATGCAAAGCGTGCTGTGACAGACCATCCTGCATTTGTTCCTTTGGATTTATTTTGGTCCCTGATCAGGTCGTTGGCAATATTGCTTGAGAATACACCTCCTTCGACGAATATGTGATTCGTATATGTTTTATATGCAATACCGAGATGGCGTGAAGGAGCCTGTTCGGTGGGGTATGGTCTTTCCATGAAAGTAATATATCTTGATGTTGTCATGGTTTCCATTGAGAATGGCTCTCTGAAGTTACCGGCTTTTATCTGCCAGTTGTTGCCAATGTAGCGGATATAAGCATCTTTTATGTCTACTGCATTGTTTCCAAAGTCAAAATCAATCTCACCACCCCAGTGGCCCCAGATTATTGCTTTCATGGCAAATCGCATACGACGGATGTTGACACCATTTCCAATTTCGTGGGTAACCCCCTGGTATGTATTGTCACCAACATAAAAAGCACCATCAAAATAAATCCGGTTATCAAACCAGTATTTGAATCTTTTATCGTTGGATGATAACATCAGTATACCATCACGCGATTCCGGGTTAAGGGAAACACGAACCCCAACTTCCTGGCCATAATCATTCGTCTCCACACCGGCGGCTGACAGATAAACAGTGATATCAGCAGATTTATTTACTGTTATAACCTCTTGTTTGTAAAACTCCTTCGTAAATACAAGATCTACCGGGAAGGATTGTACTTCGATTCGAAAATTACCATTACCATCAGTCAGGACAGTGGATGATGCATCCCCCTCAATTTGTACGGCAACATCTCTCATTGGTGATTGCATCCCGGCCGGGAAAACCCTACCTGTTACCACATTTTCTTCCTGGGCATAAATGTTTCCACTCAAAAGGAAAAGGATCATCAATCCCAGAAATGTTAGCTTACTGTAATTGCTTTTTTTCATCTGATTTGATTTTTTATGTTAATAATAATTTACTTGATATTCGAGAGGTCAAATAAAAGGCATAAACATACATCAGCATAAAAAACAGACTCTACACAGACCCTACAATGTGATAATGCATACTCTCGCTTTGTCGTATAGCTTTGATAAATAGTTTTGAGTGCCGAGTGCCGAGTGCCGAGTGCCGAGTGATGAGTGATGAGTGATGAGTGCCCGAGTGATGAGTGCCGGGTGCCGGGTGAAACCACCTAACACTAACCCTGCCCCCTGAACCTGCTTAGAACTCCCTGATGAAATCATTCAGCCCAACCTTAGGCTCTACTTTAAGTTTCTTACGGAGGCGGTATCTGTTCATCTCCACGCTTTTTGGTGAAATATTCAGGATGGAAGCGATCTCTTTGGAGGATAGATTGAGTCTTAAAAGTACAGCAAGCCGCTTCTCATTCCCCGTCATGGAAGGGAAGGCCTCGGACATACGGTGGATAAAATTGCTGTTTTGCTCGCAAATATGCATTTGAAACTTTTCCCTGTCACGGTCAATAGATAAGTCCTGGGTGATCATAAGCGATAGCTTGTTTAATTCAAGCCTTGTATCATAATCTTTTGCACCTGCCTTAATTTTTGCTACTTCCCTTTTAAGATCATTAAGAAATTCATTTTTATGGATAATGCTGATCGCCATTGTTACCATTTCGTTTTGCCTGAATTTCAATTCTTTGCCCAAATCATCATGATGATGGATCTTATCCTTAATACTATTTTCAAGGTTTTCAATTTTCAATAAATACTTATGCTCAGCAGATTTTATCTGCAATTGTAGCAGGCGGAACTTCTGATGCCGGTTCCACAAATAATAAAGAAGAACCAATATAGTGATCAATAATACAATGATCACGATCTTGAAAAACAAAGAATAATTTTTCTCAGGAGAATGTTTCTCTTCACTCAACTGCTGCAATACACTTGTATATATGGTATCTGTTTGTTGCAGGGCAGATGTATCCTGAAACTCCTTGAGCAATAAATATTCAGTAGAATCTATCGAGTCGATCACTATAATTTCAGGACTTGCAATCAGG
Organism: Bacteroidales bacterium; assembly: GCA_023145125.1. Taxonomy (GTDB): domain Bacteria; phylum Bacteroidota; class Bacteroidia; order Bacteroidales; family B18-G4; genus B18-G4. Next base: position 5,282 of record JAGLEK010000514.1, read on the forward strand.
ACCCGGTCTCCACCAACATCCTGTTTAAAAACATTATTTACAAAGAAGAGCATGAAAAAGGCCAGGATGCCTGCTATTAAAGGTGTTGCAACCCAGCCAAGACTAATACTTCCAAGGATATTGTACTTGATCTCTTTCCCCCCTTTATATAAGCCAATTCCAATAATAGATCCGATAATTATTTGTGAGCTGGATACCGGAACCAGTGGGATGGCCGGCAAACCTATTGATTGAAATGCATCTGACAGGCCCTGAGATGAGAAGATGAAAAGTACCAGGGCCTGGGAAAGTACAACAACGATTGCTGCTTCGGAAGTAAGAGGCATGAGTGCGTTCCCTACTGTTGCCATCACATGCCTTGAATAGGTAAAAATACCAATGGCGATGGCAATGCCACCGATAAAAAATAACTGCTGCGTACTGTCAAATTGTATGAACCCAAGGTCAATGACAGGCAAATCCACAGCTCCTGTAAAAACACCCATTACATTGGCTATATTGTTAGCTCCAAGACTATAAGCACCAAATGCGCCAACGAGGAGTAAGCCGTACCTGATAAAGCTATCCCTGTAAAGCAGGTGGAGCTTTGTTTTTTTTGATATGCGTTTTACAAGCATGAACAATAATACAGCAGATATGCCCCCGAGAATAGGGCCTGATATCCAGGTCGTAACAATTTTTGTTAAGGTATGGAGGTCAGTGGGGTTATTCGTATAAAAATTCCATCCGATGATGGCCCCCACTATTGATTGAGAAGTAGATACGGGCAGCTTCAGGCGTGTCATCCAATAAACCGTGAGTGCTGCCGAAAGAGCAACAGTAAAAGCAGCAGCCAGCGTTGAAATACTTCCCAGTTGTCCCAAAGTATTGTTTGCCCCGGCTCCTTGTATTACCGCACCCAGTATTACAAAAATACTGGCGGTAATAGCTGCCGTTTTGAATCTGATCATTTTAGTCCCGACGGCAGTACCAAAGATATTGGCAGCGTCGTTGGCACCCAGTGACCAGCCCAGGAATAATCCGCTTGAAAGATAAAAGAGGATGATCATATACTCATTTTCAGGGCTAAGATAGAAAGCGTATCAGCCAGGCATTCTGCCTTATCTGAAACTGTTTCAATATGTAATGCAAAATACCTGAGATGCATTTTCTGACTCAATTCCAGGTCTTTCATCTCATGGAATAATCTTCTTTTAATATTTCTTGATATCTTATCCGCTTCTTTCTCATAAAAATATACTTTCGACAACATTTCCTTTACTTTAATTGGTTCCCTGAAAAATGTGCGGACTGCCGGAAATAAGGATAAGGCTGCTTCAGTGGAAGTATCGGTCAGTCGAATAAAGTCGTTTGTTAGTTCATTTGGAATGTATGGTAACTCATCATCAAATTGATAGAGATTGTCTTTGGCAATATCGATGATCTCATCAATTTTATCTATCATGCTTTCAATATCTCCTGCATTTTGAGGTAATATTGAATGGCGATAGAATTCATCATCTATTTTTCGTTGCAACTTATCCGCCACAGCTTCAAGCCTGCTGATCCGTTCAATTTTATCTGCAAAGCTTGCCTTATCACCATTAATATAGTTGGTTACCCCTTCCTTAAAAACAAGTACTCCCTGTTCAACCGTATCGATGAATTCATCGATGTCGAATACCAGCTGTTTAACATTCTTATATAGCAAAGACATATGTTACGGTATTAATATTTTGTGCAGCAAAGATAATTAAATATGCCTGCTTACTTTTTATCGCAGGGTTTGTGTATGGTTTAAATTTGCCTGTGTAAAGGAGAGTACTGCCACTTACAGGCAGTGTCCCAGTCACTTATGCCATTGCTTGTAGAGGCTGCATTTTTCGACATATGTATATATGAGCACCTGAAGATGGTGTTGTATAGTAATTATAGAGTACATTATATTTAAAAGGAAGAAAAGTTTAATACATTTGATGTGTGAGTTTTTTTATAATTTTACCAGGAAAGTTTATATTTATTAACCCCTAAAACAATACCGCATGAAGAAAAATTACTTTTTAGTTAGTAGAATGATGATCCTAATGTTGTCATTCTTTGTATTAACGAGCGTTGTTAACGGCCAACTCTATATCAATGAGTTCATGGCAAGTAACGACGCCGCATTTGCCGGCCCGCAGGGGGATTTCCCTGACTGGATTGAGATTTATAACGCAGGTACTGAAGCTGTAGATCTTAGTGGCTACTATATGGCAGATGATCTTGCAGATACTTCCTCAATGTATCAGATCCCATCAACCTATCCTGATTCAGTAACAGTTGAGGCAGGAGGTTTCATTTTGTTCTATGCCAATAAAGGACAGGAAAGCAGTGTTCTTAACCTGAACTTTAAATTAAGTGGAGGTGGTGAGCAAGTAGGCTTCTGGGATCCTGAAAAGATCTTTTTGGATAGCCTTACCTATGGTGATCAAGGTACCGATACATCATATGGCCGTTATGTAGATGGCACCGACAACTGGTTTACTATGATCGTATATACTCCGGGAGCTGCAAACCAGCATATATCGTCTGTTGGTGAAATTGAAGATTATGCGTCTGTTTCACAAAACTTCCCCAATCCGTTCAGTGCTAAAACAAACATTCAGTTTACACTGGAAAGGCCTGAACAGGTAAGTATCAAGATATTTGATGTCAGAGGTACTTTAATTACTGTGCTTACAGATGAGAACTATTCGCAAGGTGTGCATACCATTCAGTGGGATGCATCGGCTATGCCGGCAGGGTACTATTTTTATACCTTACAAACAAACACAGGTGTTATCACAAAGAAAGCTTTGATTATCAGGTAAGAGTCAGTGTTTTAGAATATTCAACCGGGTGGTCATTTTAGATTGCCCGGTTTTTTTGTGAAAAATGGATTAGCGAAGCAAATTCATAATGAACCTGCTTCGCCAAATCGACAATCGACAATCGACAATCGACAATCGACAATCGCCTAATCTATCCGCACCATCTTCCCGGCGATCACATCCCCGCCAATAAGCAGGCGATAGAAATAGATGCCTCCCGGCAATTCAGCAGTACTGAACTCGATGTTGTATGTCCCTGCCGCCTGGCTCTCATCTAAACGGGTGCTGATCAACTGCCCGTATTGGTTATAGATGCTCAACTTAACCCCGGCCTTATCCGCTATTGTATACCTGAAGTTGGTCCTGTCGGTGCAGGGATTGGGATAATTCGCAAAACTATATTTCTCTGCCATTAAACCGTCTGAAACTCCATAACCCGGAGCATTGATATCATATACTTCATAAGTGATGAAATATGGCCTGTACTCCTTTTTCCAGGCTTCATCGAGGAAATAGGCAGAGTCGTCCAGCGTCATCATAATATAGTTAGTGACAGTATAATCGTTGATAAATTTTGGGTTTGAAGGATCCCATACCGGCGATAAGTCAGTCCAGGTCAGCTTCAGGCTTTTTGTACAGCTGGTGGTGCGCGACCTCTTAAATTCGAACCCGGCAGACAACCCGACAGAATAGTTGAAAATATCATCAACACTACCGGAAATGCTCAGGCTTACATTATAATCCTGGGTAAAAGAGTTTGTCTTATTCTTTGTCCAGGACAGGTCAATTTCCGTGCTGAGTCCACCAAGATCTACCTGGGCATCGTAATCACCTGAATTTTCAATGAATAGCATACTCTGAACATTTCTGCCTACATAAGAATGCAGGAGATATGGTTTCGGTGATTCCGCAAACATGCTCAGGCTCTTCTTTAACCATCTGGGAGTTAAACCAATAAATTTAAAGAAGAACAATGACCGCTCAGGTTCAATTTTATCCCCGTTATAGTCGTATAACCTCCATTGTTCCCTGTTAATATGAGGTGCTGTATAGAAATACCACATAAAGCCGGCTGAGTCATCGTTTACTACGGGAGGGGTTATGGTATATATAATTGATTTTGTTTCTGATTGGCTTGTTCCGCTGCTCTCCTGGAAAGAAGCACTGAACCCGGCCGTTACCGGTCCATAGCCCATACTGGCATCAACAGTTTGTTTAAATGTGGTGGATACAGATACCGTATTTTCAGTTTCGGTGCCATAAGAAAATGAAGAGGGCGATTGGCTGCCCAGATTGTCCAGTGTATTGCCATTCAATGCATATGGAGGAGCTCCTTCCACCACCATGATCAGATCATAATATTTATCGGCCAGGCTGTTTTCCGGTGTCCCATCCCTGTCGTCAGTACTGGAATGTTTCAATTTATCTGAATACCAGAGATAACATTCAACATCATAGCCCCATTCTCCGATAAACATCTGATAAAGGAACTTATTTCTAGTATTGGCCCCTTTTGAGTATGCGGTTGCAAACCCACAATACGTTCCGGAATTATGTTCACCCTCATCATAAGTTAAGCTTTCCCAGTCGCTGAAAACTTTACTATGGTAATCAAATTCACTACGGTAAGCATTTCGGCCATAATCTCCATATGTAACGTATCCAATTTGAAAGATATAGCCTTTTGTCATCCCGCCTTTTACTGAACCTTGCTCAATGCATATATGCTTTGAAGGATCATGTGATACTGCTTCATGCTCAGCATAGATCTGGAATCCGTCCTGGATTCCGGTGTATAGAACAATGTCGTTGGTGGACTTGTCGAAAGATTCACCGGGGAAAGCCAGCATGATCATATCCTTATTATCAAGGGATGTAAAATGACAGGCGGAAACATTCCCGGCCGATTTACGCATATCAGAGATGACAATCGGAGATGAGTCGACAAATGTCAGGTCTGGCGGGTGATGATCATTTACAAGACACCTGTAATATTTTACCTTATGATCTGCCGCATCCACGAAAAAAAGATATAAAGTATCATTCACACCTACAACGGCCATCTGTTTCTTCACTTCATGATTAAATGAAACTAATTTTTTTTGAAAATCCGAACCATCAGGTGTTTTTATGCCATATTGAATATATTTTTGATCGTCAAACTCATAATAATGGCATACAAATAAATTGTTGCTCAGAATGCAGCTGCTCACATGTTTGTCAAAAGTTTCCATTTCACTGTATGATGCAATCTTGCCTGCATAATAACCTTCCTTGAATTGGCCATTACTGTATATATCAGCTTTTCCATAATGAAGACTATAATAATCGCTGAATATGTTATCATCAGATACCCATGTAAAGGTCCATGTACCTCCGAACCAATAAGTCGATGAAGCATTCATTGCATCCCCATCATACCCGGGACCATAGAAATTTGTGTAGTCATAATGTGATTTTTCCTGGCCAAACAGACTGCCTGCACTTAGCAGTACGGCCAGCATGGCTGAAAGTAAAAGTTTTGATTTCATAGTGTGTCTTTTTAATTATTTGGTTTTGAGTAGTTTCCGTGATGTGCTTTAAAAAAAAGCTTCATGACAATACACGAAGCAAATGAATTATATTTATAATTCAATAAGTTTTGGCAGGACTAATGTAGGGAAAATATTTAAGAAAAAGCAATGATGGGAGTTGAGGCAAGCAGGCAGTAGGCAGTACGCCTTTTGGTTAACACCAGCCTACTGTCTACTTATCACCTGACGATCATTTTTCCAGATGCCATTTGCTTTCCTCCAGTGAGCTTATAAAAATAAACCCCCGCCGGCAATCCTTCTGCATTCCATGATACGGTATAGTTTCCCGGTCCCTGCATTTCATCAACAAGGGTTTGGATCTTCCTGCCAAAACTATCATACACAACCAAATTTGTATATTGTATACTGTATATTGTATACTGTATATCAGCCGTGCTGATCACCGGATTAGGATAGACCGTGATATCAGCATGTTCAATATTGATTTCTTCACCAAGTCCTGTGGTTTCATCTTCAACGATCGTCAGAAACTGGTTGGCGTTTGTTTCGTACAATTTTTGAAGGATCCCCGAAGGCCAGTATATGATGATACTGTCTGCCGAGTATGCACCATCAAGCCCAAAGTGAAGCTTAAGGTCTGAGTTGTCGTGAAATCCCCCGTCGGGCAAAATATTTCTTGATATCCGCTGGCCGGAGACCCATACGTCAACCTGTGCACCGATGCCATTTGGGTTTGACTCAATTCCTATCAGATGTATATTTAAAAATGAGCCCGGACAATTATTGTTTTTGAACAGGCGGTATTTGTCGATATGCCCGGCAGCGAAAAGATCCATGGCCCCGTCAAGGTTGTAATCGGCCCAGCCCTGGCCGAAATAGTCACCAATGAATTCTCCTGATAAACCAAGTGAGACTGCAACTTCAGTAAATGAGTTATTACCATTATTTCGAAGCATGGTGTTGGAGTATGAATAAAAGTCGTGATGGGATGAAAAGATATCGAGCCAGCCGTCATTATTGTAATCAACAAATGCAACGGTTCTGGTATCATGATGGCCGCTGGTGCCGGTTGATGCAGCGACATTGGTAAATGTGCCGTCGCCGTTGTTTTGAAAAAGTGCGCAGTTTAAGCTGGAGTAGCTGCCAAGGTAGATGTCGATCCAGCCATCATTGTTAAAGTCGCCTACATCCAATCCATGTGCGCCGTCAGCATAATTGACGCCCGCCGGAAAGGTTGTATTTGTGAATGTTCCGTCCCCGTTATTGTGCAGGAGGATGTTCGGCTGAGTACTATATGTGGTATGGTATATATCCATGAACCCATCGCGGTCATAATCCAGTACGGCGACCCCCCAGAAACTTTCATAAGGGCTGATGATCTGGGCAGGTTGAAATGTTGAATTGCCGTTGTTGTAAAGGATTGAAAAATTATCATTGGCAACAGATAACAGATCAGTATAGCCATCATTGTCGAAATCAGCGATATTATAAATTGAAGCACTGTAAATTCCTGCGCTGCTGGTAATATTATTGAAGGTGCCGTCACCATTGCTTTCAAATAAATACTGGGTTCCGCTCCTGGTACGCAGTAACAGGTCATTGTAATCATCGCCTGTAACTTCGGCGATGATAATTTTATTACCTCCCAGGCCACTTAATCCGCCTGAAGCCGTAATGTTTGCAAAGGTATTTCCATTATTCTGATAAAACCAGAAGCCGTCACCTTCCTGGTTGGAAAGCCCGAGGTCAGGATCACCGTCATTGTCGATATCACCCCATCCCACGCCATGGCCCAGGCCTGATTGTCCGTAAATCCCCATGGAAGTTGTTACATTTTGAAAGCTTTGTTGTGCATACAACAATGTGTGGCCAAGTAACAGGCCCAGGCATAAGATAAGGATATGTTTTTTCATTGGAGTGCTTTTTTTAGAGATGAACAAAACTAAGTAATTAATAATGCCTGAGCAAGTTTGATGTAGGCATGGGCTGGTGATCACGGGGTTTTGTGGGACTGTGGGACTGTGAGACTGTGAG